>NZ_JAMPSW010000085.1:0-16147 GCF_028484855.1 Providencia sp. PROV033
GGCTTCTGCTAGAATCTCTTCAATCATATTTAAAGCAATGGGTGATAAGTAACCATGAAATTTATTTCGTTCAACATTAATGGTCTAAGAGCACGTCCTCATCAACTGGAAGCGATTATCGAAAAGCATCAACCTGAAGTGATCGGGTTACAAGAGACGAAAGTCCATGACGATATGTTCCCTTACGAGGAAGTCAGTAAATTAGGCTACCATGTTTATTATCACGGACAAAAAGCCCACTACGGTGTGGCATTACTGTTAAAAAATGAGCCAATCGCCGTCAGAAAAGGTTTCCCTACTGACGATGAAGAAGCTCAGCGCCGTATTATCATGGCGGATATCCAAACTAATGAAGGTATCCTCACTGTCGTGAATGGCTACTTCCCTCAAGGAGAAAGCCGTGATCACCCAACCAAATTTCCAGCAAAAGAAAAATTTTACCGTGATCTACAAGATTATGTGACATCAACGCAAACTGCAGATTCTCAACTACTCATCATGGGTGATATGAATATCAGCCCAACCGATCTAGATATTGGTATTGGCGATGCCAACCGCAAACGCTGGTTAAAGACAGGTAAATGCTCATTCTTACCTGAAGAGCGTGAATGGTTAGAGAGATTACTGGGTTGGGGGCTTGTAGACACTTACCGTGAACAGCATCCTGATACCACTGACTGTTATTCTTGGTTTGATTATCGCTCCAAGGGTTTTGATGATAACCGAGGACTGCGTATTGACCTTCTGTTAGCGTCTAAAAAGCTCGCAAGCCGTTGTCGTGCCACTGGTATCGATTACGACATTCGTGGAATGGAAAAACCGTCTGACCATGCACCTGTTTGGGCTGAATTTGATCTGACTAAATAAGCTCGACAAAATTATTCGCTTTTAGGGCAGCACGATTTTGTCCTAAAAGCTTTTTACCTTATGCTTTGCACTTGACCGTTTTTTACATCAGTCCTTGGTGTAAGCTAAAATCGATTAACCATCCCACGAGATAAAGTGCAGATAAGCAGCCTCCCGCTGTCGCCACCTTTCCATGACAAACAAATGGCTGCGCCATAAATTCTACTGATAATGCGCTTAATGCCGCCTCTGCATCTCGATGAGTTGTGGCTTGTCGTTTGGGTAATAGATTTAACGCATGAAGAATGAATGCCCCTGCACAAATAGAACCTATATGCTGCCTTGATGGGTTCAAATTGAACGATGACAAAAAGTTAGGGTTAACAAGCGCTTTTGGAACATCTCCTTGTCACTACTAAAACGCTTTTTCAAACTCTTTTAGCGATAAACACGAATTGCCTGATAACACTTATTTTGATGAGGCAGATTTATTTGCTTTACTGGCACCAGAGGCTTTTTTCGAGCTCTTTTTCATTCCTTTTGCATTGGGCGGAGGCGGTAGTTCTCGAAATGCACGAAGATTGGTATATTGTCTCGCTTGCTGAATCAAATTAATCAATGTTTGGCTTAACGGTTGCATAAAATCATCATAGCGCGTTTGCTTTTCACTGATCTGCGTGAGTCTTGATTCCCAATGAGCAGTCATATCAGGTAGTGTCGCCATATCTGGTAAAACGTGGATCAACGCTCGCCCAGCGGGAGATGCATGGATATAGCGCCCTTTTTTAAAGAGAAACTGGCGCTTAAAGAGTAGATCGATAATGCCTGCACGGGTCGCTTCGGTCCCTAAACCATCGGTTTCACGCAATACTTTTTTTAATGCTTTATCTTGTACAAAACGCGCAATACCTGTCATGGCGGATAATAAGGTTGCATCCGTAAATGGTCGTGGAGGTTGGGTCTGTCGTTCGACCACTTCCCCTTTTTCGCATAAAAGATCATCGCCTTTCTTCACAATTGGCAATGGCATCCCATCGTTTTCTGCATCACGTTCTTTGCTGCCTAATACCACACGCCAACCCGCTTCGGCAAGAAAACGGGCTTTCGCATTGAACTTGCCATTTTCGATATCTAAATCGATAGTACATTTGCGATAAACCGCATCAGCCATAAATTGAATAATGTACTGACGAGCAATCAGTTGATAAACATTGCTTTCATTTTCAGTTAAACGCACCGCCGCCGTTTTTGCTGTTGGAATAATCGCATGGTGCGCATCCACTTTTTTGTCATCCCAGCAACGGTTTTTCTTATCGAGTTCAGGTAATTCGAACTCCGTTAATTCGGGTTGGTGTACAGCAATTGCATTCAATACGGCATGGCGCCCAGCAAAATGCTCATCAGGCAGATAGCGACTATCTGAACGTGGATATGTGATAAGTTTATGGGTTTCATACAGTTTTTGGCAAATATCGAGGACCTCTTGAGCACTCAGTCCATATTTTTTGGCAGCTTCAATTTGTAATGCGGATAAAGAAAACGGTAACGGCGCAATTTCAGACTCTTTTTTGTCCTGATATTGCGTGACAATTGCCGGCTTTCCTTCAATACGCGAAATCACATGTTCCGCTAACGGACGGTGGATGAGACGCCCTTCTTCATCTTGAAAATCGATGCAAGATTCACTCGGCTGCCAAATTGCCACAAAACGCTCATCTTTCGGTGTCACAATATGTGCTTTGACTTCAAAAAAATCTTTTGGAATAAAGTTTTCTATTTCTTCATCACGTCTAACGACTAAACCTAAGACGGGTGTTTGAACACGTCCAACAGAAAGCACACCTTGATAGCCACCTCGTTGCCCCAACAACGTATATGCACGGGTCATATTGATCCCATACAGCCAATCAGCACGAGCACGGGCTAATGCAGAGACGCATAACGGAATAAATTCACGGTTTTCACGCAAGCGGTCGATAGCACGCTCAACAGCTTGAGGGTTTAAATCGTTAATTAAGCAACGTTTTACATTTTTACGCTTTTCCGGATCAAGTTTGAAATAATCCAAGACTTCATCCACCAGCAGCTGCCCTTCTCGATCAGGGTCTCCGGCATGAACAACGACGCTCGCTTGCTTCAAGAGAGCATCGATAGTATTTAGTTGCTTGGTTACTGCGGAACGAGGCTTCAACTGCCATTTTTCAGGAATAATGGGCAAGTCTTGCAAATTCCAACGGGCATAGCGCGGATCATAAGCGTCCGGCTCTGCTTGTTCTAAAAGATGTCCAATGCACCATGTGACCATTTGATCATCACCACATTGAATAAAGCCATCCCCTTTACGATGGGGTTTTGGCAGTACATCCGCAATTGCCCGTGCAAGGCTGGGCTTTTCCGCAATAAACAAACGCATAGATTAATCTATCACTTCAATTAAAGGCACATTGTCCTGTGGGGGTAATAATTTCCCGATAGACTGTAACAAAACACCTTGCTGCTGTGCAATGTCTTTAATTTTAGTAACTTCCGATGGTTTAATTGCGATGAGCAAACCACCTGAGGTTTGAGGATCACACAACAATTTGCGTTGCATGTCGCTCATTGGACCAATCAAGTGACCGTAGCTATCAAAGTTACGTTGAGTACCACCCGGTACACAGCCCGCTTCAATATATTTCTCAACATCCGCTAATTTTGGCACCTGACTGAAGGCAATTTGAGCTCGAACGCCTGAACCTTCACAAATTTCACTTAAATGCCCAAGTAAACCAAAACCGGTCACATCCGTCATTGCAGTCACACCGTCTAATGGTGCAACAACCGCGCCGAATTTATTCATCTGACACATAGTTTCCGCAGCAAGATGCTCATGCTCGGGTGCCAAAGCCCCTTTTTTCTCTGCGGTGGTCAACACGCCAATACCAAGCGGTTTAGTTAAAAACAATTCGCAATCTGCACTCGCTGCACTGTTTTTCTTCACATAATCTGTATTTACCACCCCAGTTACCGCCAAACCAAAAATAGGTTCCGGTGCATCAATGGAATGACCGCCAGCTAATGAAATACCCGCATCAGCACATGCTGCACGCCCACCTTCAATCACTTCACGCGCCACTTCAGGTGGCAATTTTGCAATAGGCCAACCTAGAATGGCAATCGCCATAATCGGCTTTCCGCCCATCGCAAAAATATCACTGATCGCATTAGTCGCCGCAATGCGTCCAAATTCAAATGGGTTATCCACGATTGGCATAAAGAAATCTGTGGTACTGATAATACCAATGCCATTACCTAAGTCATAAACCGCCGCGTCATCTTTGGTTTCATTGCCCACTAATAAATGGGGATCATGGAATTTAGCTTGCTCAGTATGCAAAATTTGTTCTAATACTTTAGGTGCGATTTTACATCCACAGCCTGCACCGTGACTGTATTGGGTCAATCTAATTTTTTCTGTCATTGTCTATCTCTTTAGAAATATGTCACAAAACCTGTCATATCAGGTTGCTGAGCTTTTGCAGGTGCCTTTAATTCTGGCGTTCCTAAGTAAAGAAAGCCGACAATATGGTCATTCTCTTCACAGCCTAACCCTTCCCGCACAATCGCATCTTCTGTCCATGAACCTGAACGCCAGATACCGCCAAACCCTTGTGCTAACGCCGCCATCTGCATTGCTTGAACCGTGCAGCTTGCTGCAACAATTTGTTCCCACTGAGGGACTTTTGGGTGATCTTTTACTTTTGCAATGACAGTAATGATAAGAGGTGCACGAAATGGTGCATTGCGCGCTTTTTCTTCCACTTCTGCCCCAAGTTTACCTTCCACTGCGGCTTTTTCGAGCAACTGACTAAAGCGGGCAATTCCTTCATCTTGCATCACAACAAAATGCCATGGCTTTAACGCGCCATGATCCGGTGCTCTCATCCCAGCGGCAAGAATATTTTCGAGTTGTTCGCCTTGCGGCGCAGGTGAGGTTAAACGTGAAGCTGAACGACGGTTCAACAAAAGGGTTAATGCATCCATATTGATCTCCGATTAAGAGTAAGCTGATGTAGTGCACAGCAAAATAGAAATACCATCAGGCTATTGTACAACGCTCGCAATGGTTTTGTTATGAATAATCCTGTATTACATTATTTGGTATCTGTCATCGTTTGATACTGTATAGGATTAAATCTATTGATTAATCTATCTATTAATCAACCATCAAATAAATGATATTCTAAATCATTCGCGTGCCATTTTATGCCGCCAACCTTGATTGATATCCTCACACTGGAGAAAAAATGCGACAACTCTGGGATATTTTCGCCACAGTCTTTAAGTTTAGCTGGCGAATCATTAATTTCATTCGACAATTTATTTTCAACGCAATTTTCTTCGTGTTGTTATTTTTAGTGATCGGTGCCTATTCTCTATTGCAAACGGACAGTAAGCCAGAGAAAAACTATTTTGGTGCACTGGTCGTTGATCTTCAAGGTATCGTTGTTGACCAAGTTTCATCGCCTGATCCTTTTGGTCGTATGAGTCGTGAATTATTAGGTAGCTCTAATAACCTCATGCAAGAAAACTCGCTGTTTGATATCGTCGACACTATTCGTACCGCTGCCAACGATGACCGCATTACAGGTTTAATATTGCGTTTAGATAATTTGGTCAGCGCAGATCAACCCTCTATGGCATACATTGGTAAAGCCATTGAAGAATTTAAAGCCTCCGGAAAATCCGTCTATGCCATGGGCGACAGCTACACCCAAGCTCAATATTATTTAGCAAGCTTCGCCGATGAAATTTACCTTGCGCCTCATGGTACAGTGGGCATTTACGGTTTCTCAACCGATACACTGTATTACAAGTCGTTATTAGAAAAACTGAAAGTCAGTAGCCATATCTTCCGTGTCGGTACCTATAAATCTGCGGTAGAGCCGATGATGCGCGATAATATGTCCCCTGAAGCCCGAGAAGCAAACCTGCTCTGGCTAACCACTCTATGGGATAATTATTTAGGATCAATCGCACAAAACCGCAAAACCCAAGCAGAACACATTTTCCCGGGTGCCGATAAGCTAATTGCCCAACTCCGCCTCGTGAAAGGTGATACCGCACAGTATGCCTTACAACAAAAATTGGTGGATAAGATCTACACCCGAGAGCAAGCTGAGAACGTGTTCTCCAACCAATTTGGTTGGAATAAAGACGATAAAACGTTCAATGGTATCAGCATTTATGATTATTCCACCCAAATCGCCGATACCAGCAACAGCGAAGGTAATATCGCAGTGATTGTGGTACAAGGTGCCATCATGGATGGACCACAAACACCCGGTATTGCTGGTGGAGAAACCCTTGCTGCCCAAATTCGTGATGCGCGATTAAACGACAATATCAAAGCTATCGTATTACGGGTCAATAGCCCAGGAGGAAGCGTCAGCGCCTCTGACTTAATTCGTAATGAATTAGCCGCGGCCCGTGCGGCGAAAAAACCTGTTGTGGTTTCTATGGGGGGTATGGCTGCATCCGGCGGTTATTGGATCTCAACGCCTGCGGACTACATTATTGCCAGCCCAAGCACGCTAACAGGCTCCATTGGTATTTTTGGCGTGATCAACACCTTTGAGAATTCACTCGAATCTATCGGTGTTTACACCGATGGCGTCTCAACTTCACCATTGGCGGGCGTTTCTGTTACTAAAGGGATCAGCCCACAATTTGCTGATATGATGCAAATTACTATCGAAAACGGCTATCAAACCTTTATCGGTTTAGTCGCTCAATCACGCCATAAAACGCCAGAAGAGATAGATAAAATTGCTCAAGGTCGCGTTTGGATTGGGAAAGACGCACTAAAAATAGGTTTAGTTGACCAATTAGGTGATTTTGATGATGCTGTCGCAAAAGCAGCTGAACTAGCGCAAGTGAAATCAGTTGAATTGGATTGGATGCAGCCTGAACTCTCCTTTATGGATCAATTAATCCTTGAAGTGACTAACAATGTTCAAGTCATGATGCCTGACGCATTGCAAGCTTTCCTACCGCCAGCCGCGGTGACGGATATCCGCCGCCAGGCACAGTTTTTCTTGAAAATGAATGATCCGCAAAATCGTTATGCTTTTTGTTTAAACTGCGCGGAAATTAACTAACTGTCGCCCCCTCTATGGTCATCATAGAGGGGATACCTTAAAGGGAAAATACCTAGCGTAAAGCGTTCTTGCCATCACAACAATCTGCAATATATTGTTTTATCCATAGATTATCTCCGGCAAATAAGCCAAAATCCTTATAATCCAAATTATTCACACACAGAACTTCATCTGTCATCGTCAGGTAACAAAATGCAGAAGAAATCGATTTATGTCGTTTATACGGGTGGCACCATCGGTATGCGCCACTCTCCGCAAGGTTATATTCCCGTTTCAGGTCACTTACAAGCCCAGCTAGCGCAAATGCCCGAATTCCATCGCCCTGAAATGCCAACATTTACGATCCGGGAGCATCAACCATTAATCGACTCTTCGGACATCACCCCCGAAGACTGGCAGAATATCGCCGATGACATCAGCGAAAATTATGATAAATATGATGGGTTTGTGATTCTACATGGTACGGATACCATGGCATTTACTGCCTCTGCGCTTTCATTCATGTTCGAAAATCTTAAGAAACCGATCATCGTGACAGGGTCACAGATTCCACTCGAAGCACTACGTTCCGACGGGCAAACCAATCTACTCAATGCACTTTATTTAGCGGCAAACTATCCTATTAATGAAGTCGGTTTATTCTTCAATAATAAATTGTATCGCGGTAACCGCACCGTAAAAGCACATGCTGATGGTTTTGAAGCGTTTACATCACCAAACTGTTCACCTTTGATGGAAGCGGGGATCCACATCCGTACTTTCAATACTTGCCCTGCTCCAATTGGTATTGGTGAACTCAAAACTCATCGTATTACTCCACAGCCGATAGGTGTTGTCACATTATATCCAGGGTTATCGATTGAAATCGTACGTAACATTCTTCAACAACCTGTAAAAGCGCTTATTTTACGTTCTTATGGTGTTGGCAATGCACCGCAACAACCTGAACTCTTGCGGATCCTCCGTGAAGCGACGTCACGCGGCATTATTGTGGTTAATCTCACTCAATGTATTTCAGGTCGCGTGAATATGGAAGGTTATGCTACCGGACATGCGTTAGCAGAATCTGGAGTGATTAGTGGTTTTGATATGACTTTTGAAGCCGCATTGAGTAAATTACATTACTTACTAAGCCAAGATTATACCACTGAGCTTATTCGCGAATTAATGCAAAATAACTTGCGTGGAGAGTTAAGCTACGCCGATGAGTAAGCCATAACCTACTGAGAGAAATGATGAAATCAGCGTTACTGTTAGTCGATTTACAAAATGATTTTTGCACTGGTGGTGCACTTGCGGTTCAACAAAGTGAACAGGTCATTGAAACAGCAAATCGTATGATTGATACTTGCCAAGCGCAAGGAACGACGGTGATCGCCAGCCAAGATTGGCATCCTGAAGATCATCTGAGTTTTGCCGTTAACTCTGGGCACCCTGTCGGTACACTGGGTGAATTAAATGGATTACCGCAAGTTTGGTGGCCCGAACACTGCGTACAAGGTTCTCATGGCGCTGATTTTCATGCTCAACTTAATATCCACGCTATCCAAAAAGTCTTCACTAAAGGCGAAAACCCGCAAGTGGATAGTTACAGTGCTTTTTTCGATAACGACCGTATCAGTCAAACGGAGCTGCATCCATGGCTCCAACAACAGGGAATTCGCCATTTAACCGTTATGGGAATTGCGACCGACTATTGCGTTAAATTTACGGTGTTAGATGCACTGAAATTAGGCTACTGCGTGGATGTTTTAGTTGACGGTTGTCGTGGTGTGAATTTAGCCCCAGAAGATAGTGAACTCGCCTTAGCAGAAATGCAAAATGCGGGCGCCAAGTTGATGAGCTTATCATTTTAAGCTTAAGCTGTTTTATCGTTGTCATTCTCAATTACCGCCCCATCATTCATGGGGCGATATTATACGCTTAGTCGTTTTCTTGCGGTTTCAACGTTGCCAATCTATCCCCTTGAAACAGGGATTTTAATTCTTGCTTACTCTTCATTGTAATTTGACCATCTGTGCCAACAGTCATATGTTCCGCATCATGATTATGGCGAGATTGCCATAACATGACCATCTGCAATGTGTTTTCTTTCTGCTCAGGTGTCAACGGTACGCCATCAGGCCATTTACCTAATTCGACAGCCGTCACTAAGCGCTGATAAATTTCAGGGGTCATCACAGACAGTAGTTGTTCTATTTGTTGTGTATCCATTTCTACGCTCACGTTACGCCTCATAAAACGAATAAAGTGATAATGAAGATTATTTTAATTATATCTCTTTAGCTGAATCGTTACTTCCGAGTGGCAACTCGTGCTTCAGCAAGCTTCAGCAACCTACCCAACGGTCTTTTCGCCCGTTTTGTCATCTGTAAAGCTCAGTGATGCTGAATTAATGCAGTAACGCTGCCCAGTGGGTTGAGGTCCATCAGGAAATACATGGCCAAGGTGAGCGTTACAATGACCACAACGCACTTCAATACGATGCATTCCGTGGGAGAAATCTTCGATAAATTTTATCAAACTTTCATCTATCGGTTGAAAGAAGCTCGGCCAACCACAGCCAGCATCAAATTTTGTCTCAGAAAGGAATAAAGGTGTGCCACAACAGAGACATTCATACACGCCATCTTTACGGTTATGCAATAATTGACCACTAAATGGCGGCTCTGTACCAGCTTCCTGCGTCACATACAGTTGGACTTGGTTAAGCTTTGACAAATCAATAGTTTGCTTATCTTTATTCGACATCGATTACCTACTCTTTTTCAAAAAGGCGCTTGCTGAAGTCAGCATGCCCCTATTTCAAGCAACAAAAACTTAACAACGTTCAGTGAAAAACTATTCTAGACTATTAAGGTTAGAACTTTACGGTTTGATTTGTGATGAGTCTCACATATATCACTGAAGGATGGTTTCATTATGCTGAACAATCCCGATAATACGTGCGGCTGTATTTGCTGCTGAAGTGACTGACAAATATGCAGATAGTGGTTTCAGAATTGATTTTTTTCAATAATTGACACGATTCCGCTTGACGGCTGGCAAGGTTTTGGTAACTTTAAGTACATCTTAATTCACGAAATAAAATAGCTGGTGGAAATACTATGACTATCAAAGTAGGTATTAATGGTTTTGGTCGTATCGGCCGTATCGTTTTCCGTGCTGCACAAGAGCGTTCTGACATCGAAATCGTTGCTATCAACGACCTGCTCGATGCAGAGTACATGGCATACATGTTGAAATACGACTCAACTCACGGTCGTTTCAACGGTACTGTTGAAGTTAAAGATGGTCACTTAGTTGTTAACGGTAAAAAAATCCGTGTTACAGCAGAGAAAGATCCTGCGAACCTGAAATGGAACGAAGTCGGTGTTGATGTTGTTGCTGAAGCAACAGGTATCTTCCTGACTGACGAAACTGCTCGTAAACACATCCAAGCAGGCGCGAAGAAAGTTGTGTTAACTGGTCCTTCTAAAGATGACACTCCAATGTTCGTTATGGGCGTTAACCACAAAGCTTACGCAGGTCAAGAAATCGTTTCTAACGCATCTTGCACAACTAACTGCTTAGCTCCACTGGCTAAAGTTATCAACGACAAATTTGGTATCGTTGAAGGTCTGATGACCACTGTTCACGCAACAACAGCGACTCAAAAAACTGTTGATGGTCCTTCACACAAAGACTGGCGTGGTGGTCGTGGTGCTTCTCAGAACATCATCCCATCTTCAACAGGTGCTGCTAAAGCTGTAGGTAAAGTTATCCCTGAGCTGAACGGTAAACTGACTGGTATGTCTTTCCGTGTTCCAACTCCTAACGTTTCTGTTGTTGACCTGACTGCACGTCTGGCAAAACCAGCAACTTACGCTCAAATCTGTGATGCTATCAAAGAAGCAGCTGAAGGCGAACTGAAAGGCGTTCTGGGTTACACCGAAGATGACGTTGTATCTACCGATTTCAACGGCGAAAAACTGACTTCAGTATTCGATGCTAAAGCAGGTATCGCACTGAACGACAACTTTGTGAAACTGGTTTCTTGGTATGACAACGAAACTGGCTACTCTAACAAAGTTCTAGACCTGATCGCTCACATCTCTAAATAAGAGTTGTTACGCAATTAGTGTGACTGAGCCGCCTTTTTGGCGGCTCTTTTGTATCCTTCGTACACGCAAAATTAAAGTCCAGCTCAATATACTCCAAGCTGCGTCTCCCGCTTCACTCAATGCAACTTGCAGTATCGTGAGTTTGTTATATTGTTATTTCTAGTTACTGCCCTATTTATAGGCGCTGTTCTATTTATAGTCGCTGATTTAGGTCGTGATGATGGACCAACAACCACAGGCGCAAGACAATGCATGATAAAATTTTTGCTTTACCTGTTATCAAACAGCTTTCTCCTTATATTACCCAACGCCAACTTGGTGAGTTGCCACTCATCGTAGTTTCACACCCCAAAGTACGTGGTGCGGTCAGCCTACAAGGTGCCCACTTAATTGACTGGCAACCCGCAGGTCAAAAACCCTGCCTTTGGTTAAGTCCGGAAAGTGCGTTTAAAGAAGGGATTGCCATTCGTGGCGGTATTCCTATTTGCTGGCCATGGTTTGGTCCAGTGAATAGCCCTAGCCATGGTTTTGCCCGTATTTTACCTTGGCAATTTACCGCCCATAACGAACATGATTGTGGCGTGATCCTCACATTCACTCTGACCGACAATGAATACACTCGTAAACTATGGCCGCATGAGTTTACACTGATACTGCGCATGAAGCTTGGTGAAACCTGTGAGCTTGAACTAGAAAGCTATGGGGATTTTGAAGCGACAGCGGCATTGCACAGTTACTTCAATATTAGTGATATTCAAAAAGCCACTGTGTATGGTCTCGGTGGACATTACATTGATAAAGTAGCAGATAGAGAAGCTTACATTTCTGAACCGCTAAAATTTAATAAGCACACCGACCGCATTTATACTGAACCCGAAGAGTACAGTTTATTGCGTGATGATGGCTGGAATCGCACTATTGAGTTGCACCATTATCATCACAGCGATGTTGTGTGCTGGAATCCTTGGGCGGAGCTATCTTGCAGCATGCAGGATATGCCTAATAATGGTTACAAACAGATGGTTTGTGTGGAAACGGCTCGCATTCATATGCCAATGAAATCTGAAGCGCAGAGCCCTTCTCGCCTTTCTCTCGTGATGGTATGCCGTGAAAATAAACCGCAGCCACAGCAAGAATAACTACGCGTAAAATAATCGTAAGAATACATGCAAAAATAAAACCCCAAAACAGCCTAACCATTTTGGGGTTTTTCATTCTATTCCAGCGTATAAATTAGAAGGTGTAAGTCACGCCACTCCACACAATACCAGAATAGGATTTGTTCACCATCGGGCTATCTTTCACTTCGTTAGACAGCTTATCAACACGCCCTAGCGCAAATAATGACCAGCTGTCAGTCATGCGATAGTTAGCTGATAATTCAACATAAGGTGTCCAACTTGAGTTTGGCTGGTAACGCTCTAAACCGCTTTTTGCGGACTCTTTCGAGGTCACTCCAAACTCATAACGGTTTAACTTCGCACTATCCCATTTAATACCAATCCCTGGGGTTAGTGACCAGTTATCGCCTTTAAATGCGTATAGATAAGCTGCTTCAGCACGCATGCCTTCGCTTTCCCATAACATATCGAGAGAACCATTGAAGCGTAATGTTCCCCAATCCGCGTTATGTCTGTAGGTGAAACCACCCATCACAGTGTCACGACGACGATCTAGCTTACGCATATCTGCATTATCGTTATCTTTTGGCTTAAAGAAATGCGGATAGTAATATGCATCTAAAGAAAGTTGGTCTTCTTTATCATTCCACAAGTAGTAACCTACAGCTAATGTGCGGAAGTAGAAATTTTCACTCTCATAATTCACGACGGGAACTGGCGTAATGTAATCGCTAGTTTTGATGCCTTTATAAGGCGTTGCTTGCGCTAATACGGAACCACCAACAGACCAAGTTCCAGCAAAAGCAGCGCTTGAAATCGCACTTAACGCAATGGCAAGTGTGGTCATTTTAACTGTTTTAGACATATTAAATTAAACCCAAATTATTCAAATGAAGTTAATAATAAACGATGAATAACGCAGGAGTATCCCCTACGTTAGTGAGATGGTTCACATTTAAAGCTAAATTGCATTCATTGTCTATCTTTCTCAGCAATGAATATAAGCTAAGCAAATGAAAAGTGATACTTATTCATTAAAAATCAATGGGTACACGACGTGCTAGTGCGCATAATAATTCGTAACCAATTGTACCCGCAGATTGTGCCACATCATCAACGGGTAAATTCTCACCCCATAGTTCTACGGGAGTGCCAATTGTTACTTCAGGGCAATCACTAATATCGATAGTCAGCATGTCCATGGAAACAGCACCTAAGAGTTCACAACGTCGCCCCTGACACCAAACAGGCGTGCCTGTCGGTGCATGGCGTGGATATCCATCCGCATAACCGCAGGCAACCGTTGCAATACGCATTGGTTTTTCTGAGGTGAACTTACTACCATAACCAATGGATTGACCCGCCTCGATATGGTGTATCGCAATAATTTCAGATTGTAAGGTCATTGCCGCTTTTAAATGATATGCGGCAATATCTGCCCACTTACCGCTTGGTGATGCCCCATACAGCACAATACCGGCTCGCACCCAATCATAATGTGTATTTTGATGCCATAACACCGCACCAGAATTTGCAATGCAAGTGGGTAACGATAACGATGAGAAATGTTGAATTTTTTCCAATGGGGCTTGAGTTCCACCGGGTAAATCTGAATTGGCAAAATGGCTCATTAAAGTTACGTTCGCCACATTTGCCATGTGCGTCAGCTGATCCACAATATCGGAATATTCACTCACAGAGAATCCTAGGCGATTCATTCCACTATTCAGTTTAATGTACACAGAGATTGGCTGGCTCAATGTCGCTTGCTCAATTGCAGTTAGCTGCCAACGGCTGTGCACACTGGTAGTCAGCTGATACTGGTCAATAACCATTAAGTCTGCGGCTTGGAAAAAACCTTCTAGCAGCAGAATAGGACCTTGCCACCCTTCTTTTCGCAATAAAACCGCTTCATGCAGATCCAGAACAGCAAAACCGTCTGATGCTTTAAGCCCACGCCATATTCGTTTTATACCATGACCATAACCATCGGCCTTCATTACCGACCAGATCTTAGCCTGACCAATTTTCTGACGTATAACGGCTAAATTATGTTCTAAATTATGAGGATGAATAATTGCACGAATTGGGCGTGGCATTGCTATTCCTTATTATTGACATTTTAAATTGCTCAATTAACGCGCAGGCGATAAATGACCCGTATGGACTAATTTTGTATTAAAACCATCGGTATACCTGAACACAGACAAATCATCCGCAGCGATGTCAGGCGTATTCCCTGAAATTAAATCAGCCAACAATTTGCCAGAGCCGCAAGCCATTGTCCAACCTAAGGTTCCATGCCCCGTATTCAGATATAAATTACTGAATTCTGTTGGTCCAACAATTGGAGTACCATCTGGTGTCATTGGTCGTAATCCTGTCCAAAATTGTGCTTGGCTAATATCTCCACCGCCTTGATATAAATCTTGCACAACCATTTTCAATGTTTCACAGCGTTTTTGTAGGACATCAAGATTAAACCCAACAACCTCAGCCATTCCTCCAACACGAATACGCTGGTCAAATCGTGTAACCGCAATTTTATAGGTTTCATCCAACACAGTAGAAACTGGCGCGCGTAATTCATCAATGATAGGCATCGTCAGTGAATAACCTTTCAGTGGATATACAGGGATTTTTACCAACTGCTGTAACATCTGAGTCGAATATGACCCCATAGCAACCACGTATTGATCTGCCAGCAAAATCTCACCGTTAACCTTAATACCGCTGATTCGTTTGCCATCTGTTAAAATCTGTTCAACATGGCATCCAAAGCGGAAAGTAACTCCGGCTTGTTCTGCCATTTTTGCCAATTTTTTAGTGAATTGCTGGCAATCCCCTGTTTCATCATTAGGTAGGCGCAAGCCCCCAGTGAGTTTATGTTTCACAAATTCTAACGCGGGTTCTGCGGTGACTAACTGTTCTGCGGTAAGCAATTCGTAGGGCACACCCTCTTGCTGTAAAACCGCAATATCATTTGCTGCGTTCTCAAACTGTTTTGCCGTTCTAAATAGCTGCAAAGTGCCGCCTTGACGCCCCTCATAACCAATTCCGGTGTCTGCCCTTAGTTGGCGAATACAATCACGGCTGTATTCAGCAATCCGGACCATACGGCTTTTATTCATAGTGTAGTGCTGCATGTCGCAATTTTTCAGCATTTGCCACATGCAGCGTAATTGGAACAGGCTGCCGTCAGGTCTAATGGCCAAAGGCGCATGTTTTTCAAACATCCATTTTACAGCTTTAAGAGGGATCCCTGGCGCACCCCACGGTGTTGCATAACCCGGTGAGATTTGCCCTGCATTACCTGCGCTAGTTTCTTCTGCAACATCGTTCTGCCTATCAATAACACAGACTTCATGCCCTTCTTGTGCGAGATACCACGCAGTGGTAACACCAATAACGCCAGCACCCAAAACGAGAACTTTCATAGAGCCCCTCAAGAGAACAAAATGGATTTGTTATTAGCATAATATTCTAGTTTTTATTTTCCAATACAGTTGATTAACATTTTTAACAAAAAAGACAATAAAGCTGATTCAGTGGCTTTTAAATTTATAATGTGGCGAATTATTTCAGTTATAAAAATACCAAGAATCCAGTTAAAATCATAAATAATTGAAATTTAATTATTTAATTTAAAAACCAGTAGTCAAAAAAAACAAAATTCAACATTTTCTGCTTTAATTTGAAAATAATATTTTCTATGCCAATTTATCCAAATCTATACCCTATTCATTTAATACCAATAAATGGTGATTTTGTGGATTATTCAACTAAAACAGTTCGTATGATTGATATTTTCTATCTGGAATAAATTCAATAGGTTAAACGAAGAGGCGTAACAAGTTGAGAACGCGGCTTTGCTGGGAAGATAAATGGGGCTCAGTAAAACTCTATTTTTATTAACTCATATTAACAATTGATAGCA
>NZ_JAMPSW010000086.1:0-15875 GCF_028484855.1 Providencia sp. PROV033
GATAAAAGACTGACAAAGGTTGTTTGTGTGCCAAATACTGTTGTTGATAATATTTATGAGCACCTTTCAGAGATCCCTGAACGTCCTGAATAATCTTTTTGCAAGATAATGATTCCGTTAAGGGCATTCAGCACTGATCAGCAAACTGCTCAGTAATATTTATCGATATTATTGAGCAGTGTAAGAAGACAAATACGTTAAACTGTTCAGTCTATAATGGCAATGCATAGGTCACTTTGACCGTTTCCATTGGTACTTCGGTTTTTATACTCTGTACACTGCGAATTTGTGTCAGATAATCAGCATGGAAACGACGATAAGATGCCATATCCTCCGTCACAATACGGATTAACGCATCACATTCACCCGCCATGAGATGGCACTCCACCACCTCAGGCATCCCCTGAATATCCTCAACAAATTGATTGATTGTTTGTGCATCTTGCGTTTTGAACCAAATCCTCGCGAACAGTGATAATCCCGCACCAATTTTTGTGCCATCCAACACCGCAACATAGTGCTTAATCACGCCTGCGTCTTCAAGCAATTTAACGCGCCTTAAGCACGGGGATGGGGATAACCCAACTTCTTTCGCTAATTCAACATTTTGGATTTTTCCATCACGTTGAAGTACCTGCAAAATATGCTTATCAATTGCATCTAACTTGATAGGCGATGAACTGCTGTGTTCCAGCTCATGCTTTTCAGATTGATGTGCGCCTGTACTCTTTGGCATGCGAACCTCTTTTGTTTTTATTTTTTGATATTAAATGTCAAATAAACATCCATGACAAGCAACAAAACAACCAAATTTCAAAGGAAAATAGCTATAATAACCAAACATTTTTCTCTTCATAAGAAAACAATAATAAATAGAGGTGTTTGGATGGAGCTACAAACGTTATTGCTGTTTAGTGCAACCGTAATCCCTCTGGTTTGCACACCGGGACCCGATATTTTATTTATCTCATCACAAGGATTATCTGGCGGCATTTCTGCTGCGTGGAAAGCCAATTTGGGCATTATCCTAGGTTATGTTGCTCACGCTATTTTAGCGGCACTTGGGCTCGCCGCTATTGTTGCCGCATCCCCGTTCATTTTCCACACAATCAAATGGGTGGGCGTTGCGTATGTTGCTTATTTGGCCGTCCGTATGCTGCTATCCGCCCTAAAATCAAAAGCGCTCCAGCTTAACACAGTTTCCACAAAAGCAGTGATTGGCAAAGCCTTTCTTACAAGTTTTCTTAACCCTAAAGGGTTACTGGTGTACTTCGCGATTTTACCTAATTTTATCCATGTTTCTGAAAGCGTTGCAATACAATCTTTAATCTTATCAGCGACTTTTATCACATCGTGCATCATTATCTACGGTACAATTGGTATGGTATTCGCCTCCATGCATAGCAAGCACCAATACAATGACAAAAAGCGCCGGATTACAGAAGGTGTGTCAGGTGGCATGCTCACATTCGCCGCCATCGGACTTGCCAACAGTTAACTATGTCACATTTAGGGGCGGGTTCCCTTCCGTCCCCCATCTGCATCGCGGGTTATTTATGCCCCGTTAATCGATAACACAAACGCCCAAGAACCTTCATCGCCTGCTCTAATCGGTCATTCCATGTAAATGATGCATTTAATCGAAAAGCATGGTTAAACTGATCGCTGGTTGAAAACATACTCCCCGGCGCAATACTGATTCCTTCTTTCAGTGCTAACTGATAGAGCTGTAGAGCATTAAATGGTGGCTCAAACTCAAGCCACAGGAAATACCCGCCCTTTGGTGTATTCACCTTCACTGTCGGTGGCATGTATTTGGCAATTGCGCTCAACATCAAATGTTGGCGCTGCTCCATTGTTTGGCGTAATTTTCGCAAGTGGCTATCATATCCCCCTTGGGATAAATATTCGGCTATCGCTAGCTGTGTTGGCACACTCGCAGAGACTGTACTCATCATTTGTAGATGCTGAATTTTGGTCGCATGATGACCCGCAGCTACCCAGCCTACACGGTATCCCGGCGCTAAACATTTCGAAAATGATGAACAGTGAAAAAAGTTACCCTGTGAATCTAATGACTTAGCGGGAATAGGCTGCTGATTGCCAAAATAAAGCTCGCCATAGACATCATCTTCGATCAACACAATTTTGTGGTTATTCAAAATATCGACCAGCCGTTTTTTATTGGCGGGAGGCATCGTTCCCCCTAACGGATTTTGGTAGTGGGTCATTA
This sequence comes from Providencia sp. PROV033, assembly GCF_028484855.1. Lineage (NCBI taxonomy): Bacteria > Pseudomonadati > Pseudomonadota > Gammaproteobacteria > Enterobacterales > Morganellaceae > Providencia > Providencia sp. PROV033. The sequence continues at coordinate 2,234 of NZ_JAMPSW010000086.1, forward strand.
ACCAACAAGCTTTGATCGGATACTTATCGGCGATATTTTCCAAGGCATCGAGATCGATTCCAAATAACGGATCCGTTTTTATCGCAATCGCTTTGAGCTTTAAACGCTCAATAGCCTGCAATGAGCCATAAAATGCAGGTGACTCAATGACCACCCAATCACCCGGTTGGGTGACTGCTTGTAAACTAAGCACCAAGGATTCCATCGCTCCTGCGGTGATCACAATTTCATCGGGAGCCACGTGGATCCCTTGAGTTGCGTAACGCTGGGCAATATTTCGACGTAACTGTTCGTTACCCGGCGGTAAGTTCGTCGTCGTATTCGTTTTCGATAAACGTCGCGCCACTGACGCGAGAGATTTGGCTAATTTGGGGTCATCCAGTAAGGCGGGCTCAGGGAAAGCGGAACCAAAAGGGATAATATCGGGGTCTTTGCAAGCTTGTAAAACACCAAAAATCGATGCGTTTATCTCCACATTTTCGTTTAAATGGAGTCCTTTTCCCCCTTTTGCAGCCGCAAAGGCATTATTACGATTTGCCACATAATAACCTGACTGCGGGCGCGCTGAGACCCACCCCTGACTCTCAAGTAACTGATAGGCTTGAACTACCGTCATTAAGCTTAGACCTGACTGCTTAACGCTTTCCCTAAGTGAAGGCAACCTGTCTCCAACCTGCCAAATATGATCTTCAATCTGTTGACGAATTTGTGCTGCTAGCTGTTCATATCTCGTCATTACCGCCTCACTGTTATAGGTGATTTACCAAAAATTGTTACTATTATAGTTTATCGTCTCATGTTCTACTTATCCACACATTCACCTGACTTTTTTTAACTATAACCACAAAACATTTTTAGTTGGATTTATGAGTGTTAACAATCCAGCGAAATCAATTATTTATTGCTAAGGAACCGCCAAAAATTACTTCGCAATGGCTGAAAATGTGGCGTGTCGTAATCAATTCCATTCAGGGGTCAATATGTTTGGACTAACTGCGCTGGAACTTGCCCGTATACAATTCGCGTTTACGGTGTCGTTCCATATTATCTTTCCCGCCATCACCATCGGGCTTGCCAGTTTTTTGGCTGTACTCGAGGGTTTATGGCTAAAAACCCGCGATACTGACTATATAAAACTGTTTCATTTTTGGTCGAAGGTTTTTGCGGTCAATTTCGGTATGGGCGTTGTTTCTGGATTGGTGATGGCATACCAATTTGGGACTAACTGGAGCTTTTTTTCAGACTTTGCAGGTGGGATCACGGGTCCCCTATTAACCTATGAAGTTCTGACTGCCTTCTTTTTAGAAGCGGGATTCCTGGGTGTAATGTTGTTTGGTATGAACCGTGTTGGTGAAAAGCTGCACTATTTTGCAACTTGTATGGTTGCACTGGGCACCATCATTTCGACCTTCTGGATCCTCGCCTCCAATAGCTTTATGCAAACACCACAGGGATTTGAAATTATCGATGGGCGGATTGTTCCTGTCGATTGGCTGGCGGTAATATTCAACCCTTCATTCCCCTATCGATTACTGCATATGACCACCGCTGCATTCTTAGCGGCAGCATTTTTCATTGGCGCATCCGGCGCATGGCATTTACTCAAGGGCAATAACTCCTCCGCGATGAAGAAAATGTTCTCCATGTCCTTGTGGTTGATTCTGATTTTAGCACCGATCCAAGCCTTGATTGGGGATGCTCATGGATTGAATACCTTAAAATATCAGCCAGTGAAAGTTGCAGCAATGGAAGGTCACTGGGAAAACAAACCGGGTGAGGCAACACCGCTCATCTTATTTGGTATTCCTAATATGGAAAAAGAAAAAACCGAATATGCCATTGAAATTCCGTATATGGCGAGTCTTATTTTAACGCACAGTACGACCAAACAAGTTCCTGCGCTAAAAGAATTTCCACCGGAAGATCGCCCGAATGTGTTTATGGTGTTCTGGTCATTCCGAGTGATGGTGGGACTCGGTCTATTGATGATTGCTGCCGGTGTTTGGGGATTATGGCTACGTTCACGTAAAAAACTGTATGAATCCAAAATGTTTCTACGTTTTATGTTTGTCATGGCGCCATCTGGTTTAATCGCTATTTTAGCGGGTTGGTTTACCACTGAAATCGGGCGTCAACCTTGGGTCGTTTACGGTTTACAACGCACAGCGGATGCCGTGAGTGCTCATGGAGAAATGCACATGAGTATTAGCTTGCTCGCCTTCTTTGTGGTGTATGGCAGCGTATTTGGCATTGGCTACATGTACATGATGAAATTAATTCGTAAAGGTATTTCCGAGGAGGCAACTCATGGGCATTGATTTACCACTGATTTGGTTTGTCATCATTGTCTTTAGCATGTTGATGTATATCGTGATGGATGGCTTTGATTTAGGAATTGGAATTCTGTACCCCGCTCTGAAAGAGAGCCAAGACCGCGATTTAATGATGAACAGTGTTGCCCCAGTTTGGGATGGTAATGAAACATGGTTAGTCCTCGGTGGTGCAGCGTTATTTGGTGCATTTCCTCTCGCTTATGCCATTGTTTTAGACGCCTTGTCTATTCCACTGACCTTTATGTTATTTGCGTTGATTTTCCGTGGCGTCGCCTTTGAGTTTCGCTTTCGTGCAGATGAATCCCATCGTCGGCGTTGGGATCATGCCTTTATTTGGGGCTCAATTCTCACCACATTCTCACAAGGGGTTGTCATTGGTGCTTTCATTCAAGGTTTCCATGTTGAAAATCGCGTCTATATGGGAGGATATTTTGATTGGTTCGCACCATTCCCACTGTTCTGCGGCTTCGGTTTAGTGATTGCCTACGCCCTACTGGCATGCGGCTGGTTAATCATGAAAACTGAAGGACACCTGCGCAAAACTATGTACCGCGTGCTACCCGTATTAACACTCGCCATGTTAACGGTTGTAGGGGTGCTCAGTGTATGGACACCGATGTTAAATGACGCTATCTATGAACGCTGGTTTAGCTTACCTAACCTGTTTTTCTTTTTACCCGTTCCATTATTAGTGCTCGGCTGTGTGTGGCTAATTTTAAAAAGCGCCAAGCGCCAACGCTATGATAGTGTGCCTTTTTTAGCCGCATTAATGCTGATTTTCTTAGGGTTTACGGGTTTAGGCATCAGTATTTGGCCAAGCCTGATCCCACCAGCAATTACATTCCGTGATGCAGCAGGTCCATCAGAAAGCCTCGGCTTTATGCTGGTTGGTGCCCTATTCATCATCCCTGTCATTTTGGTTTACACCTATTGGAGTTACTATGTCTTCAGAGGAAAAATTACCCCAGATCAAGGCTATCACTGATACTTCAGTTAATTCTCCTTGGTGGAAAAAGCTCGGTTGGATGGCAGCAATTTGGTTAGGAAGTGTATTGGCGCTCTTTGCATTTTCATCCTTATTTAGATTGTTAATGACCGCCGCGGGAATGAAAGTGAAATAAACACCGATGCCGCAGTATTCAATGCTGCGGCATATTCATTTTTACATTCAAGAATTCTGTATCTTTGATTAGTTTTCTAATAAACATTCATGATATGATAATGATAATAATTAACATATAATAATATTATCATTAAGAAAGGAGACGGTTCGTGGCTAGTGAACAAACTGTTGAAAAAAATATCTACCGTCCTGCCCCCCCACAGCTCATTCAAGTAAAATCTATCGTCGATATTAGCCCGTCTATTCGTAGCATTACGTTTACGGGTGAAAAGCTAGCAAATTACCCGACAAAGTGTGAAGGTGGTCATATCAAGATCTTTATTGCCCCTGACCACCAAAGCCAACCTGCGCTTCCCGTTTTAACCGAAAAAGGACGCAGTTGGCCCGAAGATAAGCCGCGCCCTTTTGTACGGACTTATACCGTTCGCGCGATCCGTCCCGAACTCAACGAAATTGACATTGAATTCGCTATGCATGAAGGCGTAACAGGACCTGCGTATCTGTTCGCCCGTGATGCAAAACCGGGTTATTGGTTGGGGATCACCAACCCTGGTGGTCCAGATCCACTTTTACCTATCCGTGCTCACTACTTTATGGCTGGGGATTCAAGTTCTTTACCTGCAATTACTGCATTACTGGAAAAAATGCCTGCAACAGCAACAGGTCGCGTCGTTTTACGTCTCGACCACCAAGACGATATTCGAAAGTTAACCAAGCCGGCTGGCATAGAGATTGATTGGATTTGTGGCGATGTCAGTCAAACCACTGACCTGATTAATACATTTAAGTCGTGGGATATTCCAACAGAGAATACAGGGTTCTGGATTGCAGGCTAAGACCAAATTATTCGTGAATTACGCCGTTTTGTTCGCCGTGAAAAAGGGGTTAATCGCGATGATATCTACGCAATCCCTTACTGGCGATATGGCTATGATGAAGAAGGTTATCATCATGAACGCCATGCAGTTATGGATAATCCTGACGATTAAACATAAAACTGCCCCGAAAAACGGGGCAGTTCCACACATAAATATTTTTAGTTAATCATTATAAGCTAGCAAAGCTTTGTGACACAGTTGCGATCTCACGCAATCATCAATCGTAAAGTTCACCATTGACACCATTTCATCACTACTAAAACGCTGCAATGCATCACCTAACCCCGACTGTACCCCACTTGGTAAGTCGCACTGAGTAACGTCACCATTAACAATGACCGTCACATTTTCACCCAAACGTGTTAAAAACATCTTCATTTGAGTGACAGTGACGTTTTGTGCTTCATCGAGGATGACAATGGCATTTTCAAATGTGCGACCTCGCATGTAAGCGAATGGTGCAATTTCAACTTTCGCAATTTCAGGTCGTAAACAATACTGTAAGAACGAAGCGCCTAATCGCTTCATGAGAACGTCATAAACAGGTCGGAAATATGGCGCAAATTTTTCAGACATATCCCCCGGTAAGAAACCAAGATCTTCCTCCGCTTGTAGCACAGGTCTAGTCACAATAATTTTACTGATTTCCTTATTAATCAAGGCATCCGCTGCTAACGCCGTACTGATGTAAGTTTTACCACATCCCGCCTCACCGTTAGCGAAAATTAACTGTTTATGTCTGATCGAACTAATATAGAGCTTCTGGGCTTCATTACGTGGTGTTATCGGAGTTTCATCGCGGCGTTCTTTCGCCATACCTATCGGCTCAATGCCTGTAAATTCGGCAAAGGAGGTGACGTTATTCATATCATACCTCCCTGAACGGTCTTTGCGTGATGTACGTTTCATTTCACGACGTGCTTTTGTTGCAGCTTTCTGTCTACTCATAGTATTAACCCTTCCAGGTATCGATGATGTCAATTTCAGATGACGAACTATTCAAAACAGAGAGGAGCTCCCTTCAAGCTCTTGTGTCACATAGGTTGATAATTCAGATATAAAAAAACCGGTTAGCAATCTCATCATGTCAGTTTCATGATGGAGTGGTAACCGGTTCCGCGTACTCATTAACAAACACCTAGTTCTCATTAGTCTCTCCTATACAGGCGATACTCGTAAACTAAATAATCTGTATGACAATATTATGACAATATAAAAAATAATTCGAACGGGAGAGCAAATATTATATTGACCTGAATATCATCAACCTACACAGTTTCCTTACATTAAATATAGCGCGAGTTTTTTTAAATTTGCAACATTAAGTTAACAGAAAATATGTAAATTCACCTATCCATAAGATAAAATGTGAGAAATATCATATAAAAGCTGTAATAACACCACGCCATATATTGCATTATTACAGCCAGATTTTGATTAACGCGGTTTGCAATTACCGGCTAATTGATAACCTTTTGCTTGAGCGTCGGCTTCACTTATAAACAACTCAGCATTTTTATCTGATAAGGTTTTAAATCCAGAACAGTGCGATAAATGGTATTTTTTTGAATTACGATTACCTTTTACCTGTGTCTCACCTTCCTGGTTTGGGATAGACTGAGGTACTGGCTGAGGGACTATTTCACTGGGCTTATCACTCATTTTTAAGCCATCGCCGCTATTTTTATGCCCTAAACTCCATGTTCTTGCGCCCGTCACAAATGGGTTATGGTGCCCCATCGACTTAGCAATGCGCTGGTCACGTTTTTGTTCCCACTCATCCACTGGGTACTGTTTATCCCACGCCATAAATAACTGCTGCTGTTGGCGTGACATGGATAAATTATAGCGGTCATGCATATAGAAGTAGACCCGAGCAACCTGTCCTTTCACCTCGTCGCGCGGCTCAAATATTTTCTGTTTAAAATCAATACGACTACGACATGCACCGTAAGAATAAGGCGCATTAGCAGGTAATTGACCATAGCTCCAATTACTGCGGTCACCGTTCACTTCCCCAATTGAAGGCGCAAGGTTATGCATATCTGCTTCCATTCGAGAAAACACAGGGTCAGTTGAGACGCAATTTTTACGACCGCCATTCTGCCAGCACTGTCTTTGATGACCAAACACCCAAGCAGGAACGATATGTTCCCATTCAATACGCTCCGCACGACTCTGTTGTTTGCGCACTTGGTAACCGCAGGAGGATAAATCAACTTGCCCACCACTTTTACCTGTCCACTCCCACTCACAACCACAATATAGCGTTCCTTGTCCTTGATGATTTTGATCACCATAAACGAGGCTTTTACTGGATGTTTTCGCTTCAGTGAAATTGCTCGGTGCAGCATAAACGGAAGAGATAAATAACGAGGAAAAACACACTAACGCAATAATCATGCGCGAAAAATAAAAAATCTGTTTCAAAATAACACCATTGATAGGAAAAAAAGCAATTTATTAAATACAACACGCAAGTTATTCATGCAAAAATTGCTGAATACACTATGTATACTCGCTAGTTGAATGAAATATAAGTCTTTTTGATATCAATTGGTACTCAATTTTATTACATCAAAAACAATATCGGAATTTGCGCAATAATATACAAAGAATAGATAACAAACTTTATTAACAAAAAGCGTTAATCACTATCAATTAACGCTTTTGCTATTGCGTGGTTTATTACTCAATGTGGTCTAGCAATAAAACATCATTGAGTATCAAACACTTGGCTTTTTACGGTACAACCATAATCCAGGTAATGAAATCCCTATGGAGAGCGCTCCCACAATAAAGGATGCTCTTAAAAAGTAAGTCACGAGGGTTTCCATTAATTCAGGTGTATAACCATACTGAGAAATTTTTACCACTGAAATCATCGCAATATAGGCACTGATCCCCGGAAACATAGGAATAACGGCCGCCACAGTAAAGACTTTGGGATGAGCAAGCCACCAACGCGACCATTGGATCCCAATCATGCCAATAAGAATCGCGGCAAGAAAACTCGCCCACTCAATTTGTAAGCCAAAAGACATCAGAATCATACGTGAGCCATAGCCAATCGCGCCTAATAATCCACAGAATTTCAATGCTCTTGCAGGAACATTAAACACCATGGCAAAACCAACGGCTGGGATCGCCGCTAAGACCATTTTTTCAATCAGCTCGACAATAAACATTATGCCCACTCCCTCAAATTCCAGATAATCATTGCCAGCACGACGCCAATGCAAGTAGCCAAAGTGAGCAAGCTTGCCATCATCCAACGGGCAATACCGGTATTAACATGTCCTTTAAACATGTCTGCGACCGCATTAATCAATGGAAATCCGGGGACTAATAACAGAACACTTGCCGCCATCGCGATTGTTTCAGTGACATTCAAATACGGTACTTTGAGTAATAAGCCAGAAACCGATGTGGCAACAAAAGCTGTAATACAGAAATTAATCAATGGGTTAATCTGATGAGAAGTCAATATTTGCCGGATATACATCGCGCAACCACTTGCCATAAACGTGATTACTGCACTTTCCCAACCACCGCCATTAAGAGAACTAAAACACGCACAAGAAAGCGCAACCATCACCACCATTAACCAACGGGGATAGCGTAATGGTTTGATTCCCGCTAATTTCTTTTGCAGCTGTTTGCAGTCAAGCAAGTGATGTTCAACAAGGATCACCGCATGCTGAACTTCCGTCACAACATGCATGTTAATGCCACGGTCAATAATTCGCCGAGTCGAGGTTAGGCAACGCCCATCAATAATTGTTGTTAATACTATCGAGTTAGATGAAATCGCACTGTCCACCTGAGTTGCCCCCAAGGCAATCCCCAGACGAGTTGTCAGCTGTTCCACCAGCATACTTTCCGCGCCATGTTGCAATAGCAACAAACCTCATTCAATACACAGCTTTGTAATTTCCCGCTGCCCATCAAGGATGCGTTCCTCTCCCTGCGCCTTTTCATCAACCATGCAACCCTTCATTCTCTCCCCCAAGGATTTGACAAAAATTCAGATATTGATTTAAACATGATAATATTCATATACATCATAGAGGAAAATAACAAACTGAATTATGACCTCTTTCAGATAATTTAGTCCAATGCCGCCATTTTGTTAGGAAATTGATTTCATGAACCAAACTCGCTCGGCCAAAACCCCGAAAGGACAGCGTCGTCATCAAGCACTTATTACAGCAGCGGCGGATATTTTTCTACAATATGGTTTTGAAGGCACCACATTAGATATGATCATCGAGCGAGCGGGAGGCTCTCGTTCAACGCTATATAAAAATTTTGGAGATAAAGAAGGCTTATTTGCGGCAGTTGTTGCGCATATGATCGACGATATATTTACTGAACCAGACCATAAAGAGCCACCTTTAGACAATATTGAATCCGTATTATCATTTTATGGTTCGCGTTTTTTAGTCAATGTGATTAAACCTCAATCTATCGGGCTATACCGCCTAATACTGGGAGAATACAACCGCTTCCCTGATATTAGCCAACTTTTTTTCGAACAAGGTCCCGTACAAAGCTATCAGCGCCTTGCCGAAAAGCTTGCACAAATTCCGACTGTAAAAGTAGATCAAGCCATATTACTAAGCATTTCATCTCGTTATTTAGAAATGCTAAAAGCGGATGTATTTATCAAAACCTTCTGTGTTGAAAACTTTAAGCCTAGCGACGAGTTTATTAACCAACAGATAGGTCTTTCTGTTGATATCATCGCTAGCTATATTCGTAAAATCAGCGCGTAGAATCAGTACCAATAGATCAGTGCGCCTTTAAAATTTCACTCGCACGTTGCTGCGCGGCTTGAGAATTGTCGACGAGAAAAACATCGGGTCCATATAATGATGAAACCACAGAAGCAGTACGTTCCATTTCCTCTCTATCTCGACCGTCTGGTTGTAGCGTAATCACCATTGCTCGACAATATTTAGCCATCAGTTCCCTTTCTGCTTTCAGCCAACGACGTATAAATTTCATACATTCCATATCTTCAGTTGTCGGCTTTCCTTTAGGCTCCATCGGCGGATAAATTAAAACAAATGATGTTTTTTTCTCTAATAATTGCTCAAGTTCCGATAGCCATGATTGTGTTTCTACCATCGTTGATGGAAATCGATTCATCGAACAACAAGGCCAATCTTGGGTGTTAATTATTACATTATTGCTCATTATCATTCCTCTCTCTATGTATGTGCTATCAATAAAGTGTACTGAAATGTACACTTTACTCACACAACCAGTCAAGAATGATTCTCATTTGTAATTTGCAGTTTATGCTATTTACCTACTTTCAAAATTTGCAGCATTTAATTTGATAAAAATTAAAACTCTCTGAAATATTCAGCGTTCGCTGATGTCTTTTTAAAAAATGAGATGATATGCTGGTCGAAATAGGATTTTTAAAAGTGAATTATGATGAAAAATATTCTGCCAATTGCATTGGGTCTATTTGTCTCACTGACTGCATTAAATGCGAGTGCAGGACAAGTTTGTGATAAATATTTCAAAGAAATGAATGCGCTGGTTCAACAAGCGGAAGAACAATATAAGAATGAGCCGAATGCGAGTGAACAAATCGCATTAATGAAATCTCAATTAGAAGATGCTAAAAAAACACTTGCTAGTTACCCTGAAGATACTCAAGAACAAGCATGTAGCCAAGCATTAACCGCCATTGCGCACGCCAAAGAAACAGTGAATAAATCATAAATTTTTCTAAAAAAAAGACCTGACAAGTCAGGTCTTTTTTATCAGATAATAGAATTATCTCACCACTAAAACTGATATTTTCGCATAAGAAACAATACCTGAAGCATTCGAGCCTAATAGATGAGTCGAAATACTCGGATTACGAGACCCAACAACAATTAGGTCCGCCTGTACCTTTTCAGCTTCGTCTAATACCTTTTCTCTCGGAGAGCCGAATTCCACTTTATAAGAGATACGATCCGCTGGAAAATCCATCTCTTTAACAATACGATTAACTAATTCAACAAGCTGCTCTTCAGAGCGCTCTACCGCCTTTTTAGTAAATGATGACAGCAAATCATAATGATAGCTATAACTCATCGAGAATCTCGAAACATCCGGTACTGAGTGGAATAAATGGATTTTAGCATTATCCATTTTTGCTAAATGAATAGCCTGTTTTAATGCTTTTTCAGTCAATGTATCTTCAGAAATATCAACGGGAACCAAAATAGTTTTATACATATAAGCCCCTCTCAAGGATGTATCTCTCATTCAATTTATTCGTTTTTTGAATAGACGAGATAGCGGTTTAATGGTTATTTTTGTCCAGAAAAGTATAGCCTGAATTAAATAAAAATGTCGTGAACTGATTTACTAATCTGAGAATAGACGCAGTAAATTGATTACAATTTTATTCAATTTAATCCTCTTCTAAGTGCCACTTATGTAATATGCGATGAATAAATGGTGTGACGATTAATCCAATACTAATAATGAATACACTTTGTAAAAATAAACCGTAAATAGCGATAAAGAAACGTCCTGCTTGAGTGATAGGCGCTGGCTCTAGTGCTTGACCACTCAACATTGATAAGGCATTTAACATGGATTCTATTATTGAATGCCCTTCGATAAAATAAAATCCAATAATTCCGGGTAGTAAGCCAATAAAAAACACCAACAACGCTAAAAAATAAAAGCGTAGAATTCGTAATACAAAATGCTCAACACTTATTAATTCTTTAGTGAATTTCTCCATAAAAATCCCAATACATCCATACTGATAGAAACGATGCTCATACCAGTAATATCTATCGTTTTATTGACTCATCAGCAATATAAAAAACCTATGCAAAAATGCATAGGTTTTAAAAGAAAACAAACTAGCGAACAACCAGAACAGATGTTTCCGCGTAGCGGACAATTCCTGCCGCAGTTGAACCTAACAGGTGCGTCGTAATATTTGGGCGACGAGAACCAATAACAATGATATCGGCGTTGATATCTTTTGCTGTATTAATCACTTCGTCACGAGGTGAGCCAAACGTAATCGTGTAGCTCACATCATCATGAGGAAGATCAATCGAATCCATCAGCATTTTCATATCTTCTTCCGCTTTCACGGTTGCTCGGTCTTTAATTTCCATATAGCCCAAAGCATATGCATTTATAATTGCCGAAGAGATAGGCAGAACGTGGATCAAATGAATTTTCGCACCAGACTGTTTCGCTAAATTTACCGCATGGCGAACTGCTTTGCTGGTCAGCTCTTCTTCAGTGAGATCGATAGGGACCAAAATCGTTTTGTACATAAGCCCTCCTGATAAATTGTCGAATAAACATTAACAATAAAATTATAATCAACTGTGCATAAATGTCTCTTATCTAAAAAGATAAATGAGATCTCTGGCTACAAATTAACAACAAAATTTCCTTGCACATGTTTTACCGCACCTGAATCCTCAGAATAAAAGTAAAAAATAATAAAATTTTTTCGCTCCGATTACATTAAACCATAGTAACGAAACTGGGTAAAATCTCCAAATCAATTGTTTTTTAATGTATTTTTATCATGTGCGATAAGGTGAAGAGATTGAATAGTGATATGAAAAAAAGGGTTGATTTCTTAAATGAGAATGGTTATCTTTTACCTCGTGAATAGTTGAGCGTTTTACTCAACTTTTTCACAACGACATTGCTCACATTGCTTCCAGTTTAGCTGGCCAACTCATTTGAGTTGGCCTTTTTTTATGCTTTATCATTTATTGAGGATTGCACCACCAAAACTCCAATTTTTTAAATGCCCAACATAAGTTAATCGTTCTGTCGGCATAAAGGTCGGCACATCTCCTGAACGCATATGCAAAATATCTGCTGGCGTAATCCATGATGAATTTCCTTCAAATAAAGGCACTCCTGCATATTTGTACGCATCTAGGACAAACTGCGAACAAAAGAATCCATTGGCTTGTTCAATATCATCCCCTAACTGCACACTCGCCAATGTTTTTAGACAAAAGCTTCGGATAGATTGCCCAATGAGTGGCAGCTCACAAACACGTTTGGTAAGCATCCAGGGTGCAATCATAACAATCCCTTTCATATTATATTTACCGCCATCATTAGCGACAGAGAATTCACGCAATTTCTCTGCATGAAATGACGTTAATAAATTATGCCTCAAGACCACCATATTATTAGAATCAGTGATAGCTTGATCCAAAGGAATTATTCTGACGCCACTCCCAACCGACTCCGCTACCTGACCGAAACCCAGATAAATAGAAGCATGGCTCACGCCACTTACGCTAAATAAGCGGATTCCCCATGAGTTCATGCCTGTTGCTGAAGACAAAAGAATATCACCGGGTAGCATATCTGCAACCGTCAGTGCTTCCACCGAGTCCTTAATTGGAATGGTATTGGCATGCTGGATACTAAATTTCAGCTTATTTGACTCATCATCCGCTTTAAATTGCGTAGAACAACCATTTATAAATATAAAACACAAAAACAGCATCCATTGGCATAATTTCATCTACATATATCCATTTTAATTGTATTTATCATTATTCTCTTCATTGATTCTATCGACAGAATATAACTACCACACTATTTTATTTTCTTTAAGGCTAAGAAATTTAGTGGGTGGTCACAAAAAATCGTAAAATAATCATGACTTGATTGTGTGGTAACACACCATCAGATAATTCAAAAAAACGGATTTGGATATAGGAAAGGTATGGTTCAGGAATACCATTAACCCTCTAGCTACTAGAGGGTCTTATTCTACTTAAAAGTTAAATATATTCTGGATAAAAAACGCTGACTGAGTGATAGGTTTTTTTCTCTGTCGCTTTATTTTTTTGCATTGCAACAAATGGCTTATCTTCCAGATTTTTTGGCAGAGTCGTCGCTTTTTCTTTTGCAATCACAGAAACTTGTATATTGCGCTTAGAACGACTCAATTTAAATGACATACCTAACAGGCGGCGAGCCTGATTATTACTTACCATCATAAACTCCTTAACTAAAAAATTTAAATTCATAAACTGAACATCAAAAAAATAGTCAGTGTAGGTCACTAGGTTTATTTCATTTTCACTAAACTAAAAAATAAAATAAGTAACTTTAGTAGTATAGCAGTAATAATATTTTATTTAATGAAGATTTACTGGATAGTCCCATTGAGTGACTAATTAATAATTAAAAATAGTGTAGACTAACCTAATATAGAAATATTTTTATGATTCGATAATTCAATGCTAATAAGCCTATATTTCTTATTTTAAGGTTGATAAATC
>NZ_JAMPSW010000087.1:0-4798 GCF_028484855.1 Providencia sp. PROV033
ATTTTCATATCTAGATACTTGCTGTTGGCTTATTTTCAGTAATACTGCCAATTCTCCTTCGGTAATGCCATTCTGCTTTCTTATCCTCCTTAAAAATGAGGATGCAACATCATTTAACATTTCATCTGTAAAGTTCATTTTTATCACCAGAATCTCTAATGTTAATTAATATAATTCAAAAAATAATTAAATAGATTATTCATATTAGGTAAGTAAAACTAATTTAATTTATTCTATTGGGTTTAACAAACATCAACTATTTCTCAAATACACTTATATTGAGTATGTTGATTTCTTTTTCAGCATATCTCCGTTAATTCACTTACTTTTTTACAGTAATAAAAAATTACATTGACATAAAATGAAATAATTAATAACACAAAAAGTTTGAGTGTTAACAAAATATCTACATTTTATTGAGAAATAAAAAATATCAGTGTTATTTCTTCTCAATCTCTTCGTGATATCAAATGATAACGTTAACATTATCGCGTAATAGGAGTAAAAATAAAATAAACCACGTGACTATAGCTATATTTATCATATTGAAAAATAAGAAAAATATACATTTAACTTACGGTAATTAACTTGTTCATACACTTCCAATTGTAAAAATTACAGTAATAATAAAAAATTATCGTATTATGTTAAATAACCACCTAATATTTATAATTATTCTAATTTTTTAATTTGCATTGATTTACAGTTACTCATTGAAAAATAAACATACCTACAGATTCAGTCATGTATTCAATGGGTAATATAGGGTATTTATCTCGGAGAATATTCATGGTCAAAGTGGATGTAAGGTGCCCAGAACCCCGTTAAGCTTGCGGTTCAGAGTTATAACGAAAGCGCTTATCGCTTCGAAGCAGACTTACTTAACAAGATTGTTGCTTACAGCGTGAGTAACAAAGATATCAACTACCTGCTGGTAGGTACGTTGGAACAGTTAGGCTACCAGTAAGAAACGGTGCTTTATCGCAACATATACCCCATATGCTTGTCTTGGGCATACACACTGCACTCGGGGGAGAGTACCGAATAAACTGAGCACCACATCTCCTAACGTTATCGCAGCACTGCTGCTAGAAATACTGATTTTTTATATCGCATGGTGTCAGATTAGATTAAAGCGAGGACACTGGGTAACCACACCATTGCACTGGATATGGATGACTTAATCGCCAATGGTAAAGCTAAGATTGATGGTGATCGGGAAATTCTTAAGCAGATTGCCGGAACTCTGGATACCAATATTAAAAATGACATGAATTTAGTACTGCCACTGCAAAAAGAAAATCAGGTTTGGTAAACAGATAAGATTAACGTAATAGTATATCGAGGGTGGTCTGGGCCACCCGTAATTTTTACATCTATCTATTGAATCCACAGTCAGAAGCAGATACAGCAAATGATTCACTAATGGCGGATAACTGTGAAAGGTGCAGTTAAAATCGCTTTGTATTCGTGGTTCATAACAGATTTTAGTTGCGGAGATTTTTTAGCTAAAAATCAGTCTTAGAAAAACCAGTCATATCATCCAATTCCATTTCGCGACCTAATGCCGTCATGGGATGGACAATTATCAGACCTCGTACAGATTTCTTCAGTTTGCCAAGATCAGCTTGTTCTTTCTTAGTGATAGCACGCTTGAATGGCATATCCATCAACTTTTGCGCTTCTTTGCTGAGCTTCTTACTACGTTTTTCCTTCTGGTGAGCAATTTCGGCTTCCAGTGTCGCTTTTTCTTTTTCAAGTTCAGCGTACTTTTCAGCTTGTGTCGACAGTTGCAGACTTGCCATCTGGTGACGAATAAGATCTAAGCGGTCGCTCAGAAGTTTGATCTGTGTTTTTTCGATTTCTTTCATTATTAATTAACCGTGAATAAATTTCTTGTCAGCAAGTATACACCATTCTGTCTGGGAGGGTGAAAGGGATACAATGTGTCTCTATCTCTGACTCACATGGGGGTGACCACATGAAAATTGGATGTCGTAAGGTGAATCGTGGCATTGTCAGCATGCGCGGTGGGATGCTATTTATCATTTTTTTTAGCCCATTAGACCGACACGCTTTGTTTTTAAATCAATAAAACAATCCCTTCTTTTGCTTATCTAGATTATTTTGCGTAAATCATACCCATAAAATGGGTTTTTTATATCCGGTTGATTATTAGTTATTTTATTAATCTTTTGCTTGTTTTTAACACTTCCGATTACTCCATATGTGGGTTTTTTGAGTTGAAATTGCGATTTTTGTTACTGTATGTGAGTAGTTGTTAAAAAGGATTAATTTTAGATGAATGTATTATTTTTGTTTGAATAATAGATTAAAAAACTAGTTAATTAATGTCAGATATTTATTTTTAAAAATGAATCAGAGGATTAGTTATATAATTAGCTGTTATGTAAGTGAAATAACCTAATTGTAAGAAATGTAAATATAATTATTTCTATGAAGTGTTATGTTTCTATTATTTGATATTTAAAAATAGCACTCTTATAATTTTAATCATTCAGCGAGAAATTAAATATTTCAATTAAATTTTTATTAATTTGAGATTTGAATTTTTATTATGAATAAAAATAAATTAAGTGCTTCTAAATATGAGAGGAGAGATAATTTATTATCTTTTTATTGTGGTTTGATTATAAGGAAAATACGCAAAGAAAATGGTATTTCTGCACATGAGTTAGCAAAAAAGATAAATATCTCACAGCAGCAAATGTCACGTTATGAGCTTGGAATAACTAAATTCAGTCTTGATATGTTATTTAATATTAGTGTAGCTCTTGATATACCTTTTGAGAGAATAATTAAATTCATCATCCTAGAATTACAGAAATCGCCTTCAGATGATGCGACTGAATTGAAAAACAAAATATCTGCATCTGATACTGTTTATTTTTATTAATTTATTTTAATAAATTATTTTATCTATGTTTATTACAGGAGGATAATATGAAAAAAACTATTCTATCAACACTCATTTTTAGTGCAATGGGTACATCAGCTATGGCCGTTGATGCTGGTAGTGGGACTGTGATTTTTTCTGGTTCTATTATTGAAGCACCATGCTCAATTGCCCCTGGTGAGGAAAATCAAGAAGTTCCATTGGGTCAAGTGTCGAATATGACATTAGATAATGGTGGCGAATCATCCGCGCAACCATTCCAGATTAAATTAGAAGGTTGTAATCTAAAAGGTGATAACCAAGTCGCAGTCACTTTCAAAGGAACAGACGCAGGAAAAAATACAGGCTATATACAAATTACGGGCGATACAATCGGTGCTGCAGTAAAGATAATGAATGCATCAGGTTCTCATCTTAAAATTAACTCTAGTGCCAAACAGAACTATGTTGAAGGAAGTAATACGTTGAGATTTCAAGCATCACTTATTGGCGTTCAGCAAGTTGATGCGCAGAGTAACATTATTCCTGTAAAACCAGGGAAATTCCAAGCAGTGACTAATTTTACGTTAGCATATTTAAAAGTAGAAAATATTATTTCACCACGAGTTAATGAAACTCGTGGTGTATAGATTAAAACGATTATTATCAATTAATAGAAACTCTAGCTTTTTTTACTCTATATGATGGGGTATTAATTTTGGAGTTTGAATAATTATGGTGTTTGATATTGAAAGAATAATAAAATGGTGTTTGTTTTTTTAGCGTTCAATATTTTTTTCTTTAGTCATTTTTGTATTGCAGAAACCTATACGTTAGCGATTAAAGTCAATGTGATTGAAAGAACATGTGACGTGTATGGGGAAATGGCCCCGGTCATCCTATTGAGGTTTCATTTGGCGAGATAAATGTGAGCGAGTTTACGAATGAAAGATATACCAAAAATATTGATTATTATTTTGATTTTGGCTCTCAATCACCCAGTAATTTAAATTTTAAACTAAAATTTGAGAGTTCAAGTGCAGAATTTAATACTGATTTAGTCAGAACATCTAATGTGAATTTAGGTCTGAAAATTCAAGCGGATAATAAAATGTTATCACCCGGAGAATATCGTAATTTCACGTACAATAAAAAACCATTACTTGCCGTTTCGCCTGTTTTAAATACAGCCAAGAAGATTGATTTGGGTTTGTTTACTTCAACGGGTGTGTTGAAAATTGAATATCAATAGGTGGTTTTTTCATGACATCTAAAGTAAAGAAAAAATGAAAAACTAATCCCCTTTAAGGGGATTCGCGAAGTGATTAAAAAATAATACCGATAATATGATTTTTAATTGTATGAAACGGATATCAGAAGATTATTGCTCTCATAAGGGTAAAGCATCTTATGGTGAGGTTAAAAGTACGCTGGGTTCTTATACCTAAACATCGATATATTAATTCAGTTCAGATTGAACATGTTGAATGCTGCGCACCCACGGTTTATCCCGTTGAAGCGCAGGAGGTAAACGTTGTATGGCGTGTTTGGCCGAGCGGATTGATGGGTATTCACCATACACGAGCACATACCATTGGCGGTTATTTCTGACGGTTTCATACACCAAGTAATTATTCAATTTATGTCGGCGAGCTTGTTCATAAAGCCCTTCAGCGCTGGCAGCACTCCCTAGTTGTAGCGTGTAATGGCGAGAGGATGCAGAACGAATATCGCCGCCTAAATTGGTGCTCTCAGCGGTTTTTTTTGTCGTGGGGATCGTGACTTCTATCGGCTTGCTAGGCATGTCGATTGGCATCGATTCTATCTGTTCAGTTTCACTTTTTTGTTCTGACGGGGGCAGCACGAGGGTAATGATCACTTCCGTGGGTTCATCAGAAACGG
>NZ_JAMPSW010000088.1:0-8292 GCF_028484855.1 Providencia sp. PROV033
TCGTGTCAACGCGTGATTCAGATTGAACGGGCTCCGTCATCGGAGAACGGACTAAGGAGTACGAATACTGTTGGCAACGTTGTGCATCAAACTCGTCCGACGTGACATTCATCTCGTCCTGAATGTCATCTAACGCTTCTTGCGCCATCGCTTGTACTTCGTTATTTGCGGCGGCGATGGCTTTTTTCAGCCACCACGTTGCACAGGCTGAGCTTTGAGGGCCACCTTCACCCGTGAAAAACAGAATACCCAAATGATATTGACCGAGAGGGTAACCCTGTAAAGCGGATTGCTGAATATAGTAACGCCCTTTTGCGAGATCAACAGGGACGCCATCTCCATTAATGGATTGCACGCCGAGGTCGTGAATTTGCTCAAGGGAGGTCGAGAATGTTGCCGAAAGTGCAAGACGGCAGAACAGCATCGGAAGCCCGATAAGCAGTAGCGTTGCTAAAAAGCGGTAGCGGTGAGTGATTATCATGATATTTTTATCGCTGAATTATGAGAGCGTAGTGGTTTTTGAGGTAAAACCACTACGTGGTTAGGCGCGTTATTCCCAATCAAGCTTGATGGTAGCAGAGGCGGAGGCTGCCCCGCCTTTAAAGCCTTGTCCTGTAGAGCAGAGGCTAAAACGATAAGGCACTTGGCTAGTACCAGGGGCCAAATCGTCCAATTTGACAACATTTGCGGTAGGTTTACTCGATACTGGTCCCCAACTCACACCAGAGGAACAAGGAGGACTAAGATCCTTTATGGTTACACGCACACTTGCAGGAGCTTCCTCGCCAGTAGCATCCATTGTTACTTTTAAGTCATCTGTGTACCTCCCTTTCGCTCCATCAAGGGTCAACGTAGCGGATGCTCGTGTGTTTCCGTCCCCTGTGCAGTTGATCGTAAAATTTCCCTCAACCACCCCTAAAACATCCCCGAATTTACCTCCCGGAGTACCTGAGGTATTTCCCTCCCACTCCCAAATATTCACTTTGCCAAAATCAATCTTAGGTGGCGCGGAAACAGAGCAGGATAACCGAGTTTTTACTGTGATAAATCCTGCTGAAGAAAGGGTGATCCCCGGCTCCTTATATAGACCAGCATAGAAAGCAGGGATACTATATTTCCCTGGCTGTGCATTAGGTCCCACATAAATAGCAACCATTCCATTAAAAGATATACTTCTTCCCGCTCCCATCGGGTTCGGAAAACTATTATAAGATGTCCCTGTAACACAATATGTAAATGGAGAATTTTGGATCACTGCGCTACCAGTAGCAGTCGTCTTTCCGTAAGAATTAAATGTGGCTCCACCATTATCTCCTCCTCCTCCATAAGTATTAACCGTAGCATCCTTTACAATAAAAAGGATGTCTTCAGCAATCTTTAATCCCGTATATTTACCATCTGAAGATGTATATGTTGTACTTGCGCTATTCCATATCGAATTATCATCAGCACTACGAATATTAAAAGCAAAACAGCTTTGACTCATGATAGTTTGGTACCCCCAACCTGTTGCTGAACGATATGTATCGTTAACAGCATCACTCCATACTAAACCCTCTCCTACACCATATTCACCAGAAGCTCCGCTAAGAGATAAAGCGTAAGGCTGACCTAGCAAAAAGAAACAAATACTCCCAATCAATTTATAAAAATAATGTTTCATATTTTATTAATCCTTTTATTACCTAAAGTTTGTCCATTGTGAAAATGGCGGTTTTTCTTCATGCGCTAGGTCTTCTAATTTCTGTATTCTCGAAGCAAAGCTAACCGGCTCTTTCGTAGTTAACACCACCTCTGTTCTACTTTCAGTACCACAGGGATATGTCACTTGGCGGATAGGCATATCGGCGGAGACGTCCACATGGCGTAAATCAAAATTCACCTGACATTGCTGCGCGGCCGCGTCCCCCCACTTCACCAACAATTCCCCCGTTTCAGGTAACCCTGTGAGGTACACTTGCCCTGCATCCCCAACAATGCTGCTCATGTTGTCAGCACTGTTATCGGTTATTAAGGTGGCTATCGCCCCAAATGGCACAGACTTGGCACCCTGTTTTAAGGTCATTAACACTTGGTAACCGATACGGGTACGGAAGTTGGCTTTCACCACCGCACCTTTGGTTGGGTAAACGTTGGTATTGGATTGCGGTAAATCGACATTTTCAGGCAGCGTACTGGGGTCTAAACCAATGCTGTTTTTGTTGTAATCAGTCAAATAAGGCGCCACGGCGTAGCCTCGCCAATCGGTCACGGCAGTACCGCCATTGACGCTGACACCCTCGGCGCCCGGTGCACTAATCAGGGCAACGGAATCGCCCATCGAACGACTTAAGGTTAGCCCGTCGGCATGCAGTAGCGCACCACCACTGGCGTTCATATTGATGGACTGAGCATTGTTGCTATAGCTATAGCCCCCGCTGATACTGCCTTTATCACCTTGGTAGCCGGCATTCAGGTTGGTGTTGGCGATTTGCCCTTTATTTCCCCAACTTTGTGACGCGCCATAAGACAGTTTGCCATCCATTAGGCTGCCACTGAGACCGCTGTTATGTTGTGTACGTCCGTTTTGGTCATGGCTCAGGGAGTAGGTGGCATAAATCGACTGCACATCGCGGTCTTGAGTAAACAGGCTAAACGGTACGCTTAAGTTAAAGGACAGCTGGCGGTTTTCTGGCCAATTATTGCGGCTGTCTTTCACACGGTCGATGTTGTAGTTCACCCCGTAGCTGACACTTTTAAAACTGTTGCTGTAGCCCACGGATAAGCCCGTTAAGGTTCGGCTACTTCCCCAGTAATCATCACGGTTAGCGCGAAAATGCAGTGAACCGTACTGTTGCATTTGCTGGCTCAATTGGGTTTGGAAGCTACTGCGGCGACGCTGTAATGTCCACGGGCTAAGACCGTCCTCAAGGCGGTAACCTTGGCTGTTAAATTCACTGAAATTGTAGAAATGCTCGGTGGAGTAACGTAATGCGGTTAAATCCACCGAGGTGCCTGTGGCCATTAAGCTTTTTGAATAACGAATACGGTAGGATTGCCCGGTTTTGCGTTCACTGGTACTGGCAACTTGATTGGAATAGCTAAATTTAGCCGATGAGTGCGTCACGTCTGTGGAAACGGCACCGAAATCCCCTAAAGAGACCCCCGTTCCCAAACTCAGGGATTGGTAATCCTTCGCCAGCAAGGCGCCGCCATACAGGGTGACATCGTTATGCAGCCCATAAACAGCAGTACCGAGAATAAAATCAGAGCGGCGTGAACGGGTGGTTAAGCTGCCATTGTAACGACCTGACGCGACTTCATACTTCCAGCCACCAGGGCGCAGCATCACCGGTAAAGACGAGTAGGGCACCACAAATTGACGCTGAGCGCCGTCGGCTTCTGTCACGGTGACGTCATAGTCCCCCGATAACCCCGCTTGCTGGATATCATTGATATAAAAGGGCCCCGGCGCCACATAAGCTTCATACACGATGTTGCCATTTTGGCGGATCGTGACGCGGGCGTTACTGTTGGCAACGCCACTGATCGCCGGCGCATAGCCGCGTAATTGGCTCGGCAACATCTGTTCGTTGGAGGTCAGTTGCACGCCCTTAAAGGGCACGCCATCAAACACATCACTGCCAGTACTGCTTTCCCCCACTAACAATGTCGAGCGCAAAGCCCGAATATCCCGTGATAGCGTGGTATTGGAAAAATAGGTTTGCGTGTTCGTCGTGGCGGATGAGTTATGCCCCCCACTGTATTCGAAACGGGAATGGGTGAGGTTACTGCGCAGGCGCCACGGGCCCGCATTGGCGCCTAATCGCGCGGATGCAAAGACGTTGGTATTTTGGTTTTTTTTACCATCATAGCGGCTCGTCGTGCGACCGGCGCTGACGTTATAGTTCGCCATCAGGGCGGGAATACCATCATCCCATAATGACGGATCCGCATTGCGGCTGATGAGAGACTGCATCGCGACTTGTGGCACGCTGATAGTTAATCGTAAACGTGATAAATCTAATCGGGTGGTCGCTTGGGGGATCAGTGCGCCTAAATCGGAAATCAACTCGCCTTTTGGTAAGTCTTTGAGTACCGGAATGTGTGGCACATTGACCCCGAACGTGTCGAGCTGTTCAGGGGTGAGTTCAGGCGCAATGTCACCTTGGGCATTTTTGATAAAATTGAGGGTGAATTGCCCCACGTCCTGTTGGTTCACAAAAACGGACACGGTGTATTCCCCTTCGGCAACGCCACCGGCTTGTGAAAAGGCGGATAAATCCACGTCGGTATTTTCACCGACCACCCCTAAAAAACTGGGGTCAAAGTAATCGTCGGCCTGTGTTGGCGCCACCGCCAATAGCAATACGCACGCCAGCGGGTGATAACGGAAAAAAGGAGTTTTTGGCGGATGCTCAGCAATTTTATGGGCTTTTTTCATGGTCTTCCTTTATCTTGCGAATGCAAGAATCCCCCCGTTGCTGTGTGCATCGGGTGAATATGTTTATCTGTTGGTTGCAGTTACATGGCTGAGAGTTGGCGTGTTCTCATGGTGTCATTTCCGCCTTCGTCATCGATGAATCGCCAATGGATATCATTCGCCGTATGGCTGGCATCAAGGGGCCATTGCCTTTCACTAAAGGGGGCAACCATGCGTGACGGACTTAAATCCAGATCGTTTTTCCCCACCGACAGGGATGCCAACGTGACATAAAACGGCGTGGGGTTTTTCAGCGTGAGCGTGTTTTTTGTGCGCTGAAATTGCAGTTGTTCAGCGATATGGTCGAAATTGTGTTCGGGTAATCCCGCGGGGCGGTAAAACAGTTTCAGGTTATTTTGTACCGCCAGCACCATGTGTGCGCCTTCCGCGGCTGCTTTTGACTGCGCGGGGATCGCGGTCAGTGACAACTGCGCAATCGACTCTTTATCTTGCGTGAGTAAATGATGCTTTTGAAGAATACGTAATGTGAGCGTTTCACCGGGTTCAAAGCGCTGTAACGGCGGTAAGGCAATAAAGGCGGTCAGATTGTCATCGGCAGCTTCGGTATTCTCGCGCTCAGTTTGACTTGATGCATTCCCTTCCCACGGTAAGAGGCGCGCCTGCAATAAATACGGTATCGTCGTATTATTGGTGAGCGTGTACGTCACCCCATTTTTCGCATCCTGGGGGTAAATCACACGGGTTGAATGCAGAGTGAGTCCATTGATTTGGTCTTGGATGTTATTTGCCCATGTAGGCTGGGCAAAAAGCGTCGCCAATAAGGCAACCCCACTCATCAGGCGATATAACACCGACTTTTTAATCGTTGATAAATTAAGGTTGTTCATCGCGGATCACTCCTGATTGAATACTCCCCTGATACGCGGTGCTCATATCCCCGTAGTCGGTGATCACTCGCCATTCCACGTGTGTGCCATGCGCTTTCATGGGATACGTTTGGGTGGAAAAGGGTGCAATCATCGGACCCCGTTCGCGGACATCGACAGGGTGCTGATCCACACTCAATTGCGCTAATGTGATGTAATAAGGCGTTGGGTTACTTACGGTAATCTGTTGATTTTGAATATGAAACGTCAGCTTGCTTGAGGCGGTCTCGATATTCATCGGTAACCCTTTCGGGCGATAAAACAGCTTGATGACATTGCGGATCCCCACCGAAACTTGCGCACTGGTCATCTCACCTTCGGGGGCGTTAGCTTTTGCGGTGGACGGGATCGCTAATAAACTTAAATAAAACACCGATTCTCTGTCGACGGGGAGCTCTGCGGTGCCATTACGCACAATGAGCAGCGTGTTTTGGCTCTCTTTTTCTAAGCGAAACATCGGCGGCGTCACAATGAACGGCGGTGCGGGTTGGTGTGCATTGCCCTCGGGTGTATTGATGACATCCGCTTTGATCAAGTAAACCTGTGGGCTGCTGTTTTTGATGGCAATTTTGGCATTGGGGTTCGCTGCATCGAAGACGACGCGCGTTTGGGCTAAACGCAGTCCGCCTTCTGCGGCGAAGGATAACGTCGAAAAACTGCTGCAAATCAACAGAATAATCAGCGCGCAATAGTCAGAGAAACGAGTCGAAAACATACAGATTACCCAATTAATCATATAAGAAACTAAAGGTGACGGTGGCAATGAGCTCACCATTTTGTAAATTGTCACTGGTCGTGCAGGCGCCGCAGGAGAGATAGGCTTTAAATTCCAGAGGTCCATTTAACGATGCGGCATTATTGCTACCAGCAGCAGGCCAGCTTTTGGCGCTGATTACATTGGTAATGGCGGCATTCGTATTAGCATTAAAACGCGTATTGCCGGTTGTCGCCATTCGCACGCCATAGCCTTTTGTGGTGCTGGTTGCATCGGCAAAAAGCTTCACACCGTCGCTGGTGGTTATGGTATTACCTGTCACGGTGATTCTGGGCGTCATAAAGTAACCTTGACAATTTGCCAGAGTGACATTGAACTGGCGGAAACGAGCATCACCGCGAATCGTGTCATCTGGAATCGGGTCACCGTTGTTATAAGGCAGTTGCGCCGGCGCGCTAATTTCACAGCTACCGCCATAAAAAAAAGCGGAAAATGAGAGGGTGGTTGAGGCACTGCCTGCCTGTAATTCACCGGCTGGTAATAGCAACCCTACAATCACGCTAAAGAAAGAAAGTTTTCGTATCATTGTTATTAACAGCCTTAGAAATCAAATTATTACGAATGCCCGCCAAGAAGCGCGGGATCAGTTATAGAAAAAATTAAACGTCACTGAGGCGGTTAACTCGCCACCTTGTAGGTTATTGGCGGTACAGTCTCCACAACTGACCATTGCCTTCAGTGGGAGGGTTCCATTCAAGGTGCTCGCCGATGTTTTATTCCATTCCTTAGTTTGTGCGGTGATTTTTTTATCCGTTGCTAGGTTGTCACTTTTATTAAAATTACTGTTACCGTCCGTGGACAATAAAATGCCATAGCCTGTGCTGGTACTGCCCACACCAACAAACAGATCTTTTCCGGAGGCATTGTTGGTATCCCCTTCAACGGTTATCGAAGGAGTTAGCCCGTAACCTTTACAGCCAAGGATGGTGAGATCAAAGGTTTCGCTGATATCACTGGTCGTGGTGATATCTTCCGCAGGGATCAGATCCCCGTTACGGATCGCCACGGTAGCAGGGGCTGTAATTTGGCAGCCACCGCCAACGATACTGGCACTGATTTTGGTCGTTGCCGTGGTTGCCGCCATCGCAGATTGCCCCATCCCGGCTGCATAGAGCACGGTGGGGATGAGTAAGGAATAAAGTGATTTTTGAGCCTGTGTCATCATCGGATCCTACTTTTGTCTTTTATTGAAAAATAAGGTTAAAGGTTAAAGAGGCTGAAAATTCACCGGGGGTTGCCTCCCCATCAATGGGACCCACTAACCCCACCAAAAACGTTTCTTCGGTTTGGTGAGCGTTATCTTGAGTCAGCGGCGTTAAGGCAATTTGCTCACCCCGTTTAAACGCTTTGCTTGGGTCGTAAAAATCACTCAAAGAGAGTGGTGTGCCATCGCTAAGGCGTAACATAAACCCCGTGCTGTTTGGGGTACCATCTAAGAAAATGGTGCTTTCGTTATAAGGGGTGTTGCCTTGTAACGTAATTTTCGGGGTGAGATTGCCGGTTTTATCCACACAGATAAATTGCGCTTTTAAGGGCTTAATTTCATGGGTGGTAATGGCACCGGTGAAATCGGATGTCCGCTTAGGTGTAAACTGCAATGCGTTTGGGATGCAGATCTCACACCCCACATCATCCGTAATAACAGCTCGGATTTCGGTTTTTTCTGCCTGCGCGATTTGCCATCCGTTCAAGAACAGGGCAAAAAAAATCGGCCATGATTTAGTGAATCTGCGCATGAAATTCGTCCTTTCCGCCATAGTCATTAATGGCCTTCCATTCCACCGTGCCTTGTCGTTGAACATGGGAATAGGTAACACTGCCAAAAGGGGCAATCATGTTATTGCCTATGGTCGCACTCAGAGGCACCGATTTATTGGCAATTTTTAAGGTGTCTAAGGTGATGTAGTAGGGGGAAGGATTGGTCACTTTAACCCCATTATTCACACTCGAAAATGTCAGCGATTTCATCGCTTGTGGCTGGGTCATTCCCAAATTATCAGGGCGATAGAACAGCTTGATCACGTTACCCGTGGAGACTTGCACCGCGCCATCAATATTATTTTGGGGGGTATTTAGCCCTTTTTCGCTGGTCGGCATGGCAACGGTACGAAAATAGAAGACCGACTCTTTATTTTGCGGCAGCGCCCCATTTTTCTTCATGATGCGCA
>NZ_JAMPSW010000089.1:0-1217 GCF_028484855.1 Providencia sp. PROV033
TTACCGCTGACAGACCCATAAATAATGCAGTAGAAAGTACCGTTGTTTTAAATGACATAATTAAGATTCCTATTTGTCCAAAGTTAAATAATCAAATTGATGATATAAAGGTCATATTCCATGTCGCAGTTTTACTATAGATATATACGTATAGAGCACGATATTATCTATTTACCTAGACTAAATTCAGGTTACATCAGTTATAAACATTCAATTTAAAGTTAGTTAATTTCCTTTACTCTATTCCTTAGATATAAAGGGGATACTCTCTCCGTTATAAAGAGAATATTACCTTTACCCTAAGTTAATAATTTAGAGTGTTATTGATTTTATTTTTTGAAAATGTAATCCACCCTATTATTAAATTTAAAGTTTATTAATTTGAATGGATTGCATTAGTGTTTTTTATATGAATTTTCGGTTAATATTCATTTGTGATTCAATAGGTGTAAGTAACTATATTTATAAATCATCTAGATAAGATGAAATATCACCATTATTTTAGATGGTATTAAATGTTTTATTTATGTGTATTCAATATAAAAATCAAGGAGAGTATTTATTTTTTATATTAAATCAATGTACTAGATGCAATTTGAATGTAGTGTGTAATAAATAAAAAGTGTTCTTGTTATTTCACAAAGTTATTTTTTAACAATGAGATATCTTTGCTACCAATACTGTTTAGTTTAAATTTCATTATGGAAAGTCGAATGATTGCACGGTCTAAAAAATCTTGAATAGGCATTTTTAGTACATTTAAAACCTGTATTAACATATCTATCGTGATGTTACAGATACCGCGTTCATAACGAGAAACTTGTTGTTGAGAAATATTCAGTAAATTAGCTAATTCTTTTCCGCTGAGTAAACGGCGCTTGCGTAATAAGTAAATTTCATAACCAACTGCTTTTGTATAAATAGTTATTCCCTTCTTAGAAGAAGGTTTTTTATCATCTATTTCTATCATTGTATGCATTCCTTCCAAACAGCATCACTTAATAAGAATCGTATTTAGGTGAATACGAAGGATTGAAGAAAACATTGTATGAGAAAATAATTCCCTCTGTTTTCTTCCAACTAATTTACGTGACGTTGTTTGTAAAATCAAATAACGCAAATATAGAGTGATAGACAAAAATATTAATTTAAACTCTCTATGAGAGTAATACAAAATAATAAAGCTAGCGGTGAGCGGGTTTAAGGGGAGTAAGCTC
>NZ_JAMPSW010000090.1:0-15212 GCF_028484855.1 Providencia sp. PROV033
AAGAAAAGTTTAATGTATAGAAAATAACCGAACCAGGAATAACAATCAGAAAAATATTAAGTGCTTTAAACCAGTCTATCTTATCTTTCACTTTTTCTATCGGCTGATTCGGAAGCCAGTATCTAAACCAAAAACAGATGAGTATATTTGCTAACCCTAATAACAATGGAATTCGCCAGCCAAATTTTTGCATGGATTCGACATCTAAAATACGTTCTAATAATAAGACAATCGCTAATGAACCAATCACACCGACCACTGCACTTCCTGTCAATAAACCGGATATGCGCCCTCGCTCATGCGGTTGAGAATCTTTATATAAGTAAGCCGATAATGATGGGGCCTCACCTGCATAGCTAAAAGATAATGCCATTTGAAGTATTAAAATCACTAATGGCGCATATGTTCCAAGTAAATGAATTGGAAGTAGACCCATCGTTAGTGTTGCACTACCTGTAATAATACTCACCAAAATTAACGCAGATTTTTTGCCTACTTTATCTGCATATCGTCCTATAACATATCCGCCAATTGGACGCATAATAAAACGCAATGCAAAAATTCCCCAAACCATTTCCGTGGCTTGTTGATAACCAAGTCGGGTCAATTCTGCACTTAAATATGATGAAATCGCAGCAAAAATAGCAAGGTCATAAAACTCTAAAGCATTACCTGCCACTGCACCAAATCTTAATTTCCATTTCATAAGTTAACTCCTTTTCCCTATAGAGATTCAATTAAATCTATTTATTACAATTCAATTCCCCCCAGACTGTTCAATGTAATACAGTGTTCCTCCATTGCATTGAACAATTTATTATTAACTTCACCTTCATATTTCAATTTCCACTTGATTTTTTCTACTCTTAGATTTTCAGTGGCTTCTGTGCACCCTTGAATTTGACTGATCTCTTTTATACTTCTATGAGAAAGTAATAATTTAATAGTTAGAATCTCTTTATTTGAAAAAGAGAGATTACCAAATCGAATATAATTAGATATTTCTTTTATGCCTTTAAGTGAATTTTCATTTTTAATTATATTTATTTCCTGCCTAATTGGTATTGAAGTATACTCATGAGCATTCCATTTTTCATAAGCGTAACTCGCCATTACTGTTCGCCACTTACATAATGATAGTAAATCCAAGGATGGTACTGTATCAAAAGAATTAATTGAAAGTATTTCAAATACATTATTATATCGACTACAAAAATCTATTTTTTTGTTTTTACAATTCAACTTTGATAATATTTTTCTATAAGAATCCGAATAATTCTCCCAGTATTGAATTCCTGCATGCAATCTTTCATCTAATTTCAAATCCATATCTTCATGCCAATAAGTTAGTTGCCATTCATAATCACTTGATAGCGCATATATTTTTTTATTATCAACATCTACTACAGTATAATGAACATCAAAAATATCCCAATCAAAACAATAAAATAAATCCTTTTTCATATTTCTACTCAGAACTTCCATTTCAATGCTTTCTACATTCATTGTATACCTCTAAAAAAATTAAATTTAAAATATACCAATAGAAAATTAACGACATATCTTTAACATAGAAACTTCCCATTTCAAAGATTAATTTAATTGATATTTAAAAAGATAATTTATCCCTCTAATTTAACACTTCAAATAAACCATATAGTGAATTTAATTAAAAAGCATTTAATTAAATTTAAAGATTAATTATTTAATAATTATTGGAGATGACATGAAAGAAGATTGGCATCCTGCGGACATTATTGCCGCCATTCGAAAAAGAGGAACCACATTATCCGCCATATCCAGATCTGTCGGATTAAATCCCTCAACATTGAATAATGCATTGTCACGCCGCTGGCCTAAAGGAGAGAAAATTATTGCAGATTTTTTAGAGGTGACACCTAACGAAATATGGCCATCTCGTTATTTGCAGCATCAACCTAAAAGGAGAGAAGCCAGCTCTATTGATTAAGAAAAAAAGATAATATAATTATTATGTTATTTGAATTCTATTATGCTGAAATTACTAAAACGGGTAAGCCATCGCTCACCCGTTCTTATTCTCAGAGACTTAACTAGAAAGTTTTAACCCAATTAGTCCCATCACAATCAAGCCAAGGCTTAATAACCGGAACATATTGGCAGACTCACCAAGGAAAATAATCCCGAAAATTGCAGTACCGATAGCGCCAATTCCTGTCCAAATTGCATAAGCGGTTCCCGCAGGTAGGTCACGCATCGCATAAGCGAGTAAGCCCATACTGGCGATAATGGCGGTGATAGTGATGATACTTGGTGTCAGGCGCGTAAAACCATGGGTATATTTTAAACCCACTGCCCAAACAACTTCTAATAAACCTGCGAATAATAAGATGATCCAAGCCATGGTGGATGTACTCCGTCAACTTCTCGGGGTCGTCCCCATTACTTAAACGTGATGATTTCAGGTCGTCCTGAACACGCGAAATGAAACCGTATTATAAACGTTCAATTTAAGAGACTCAAGTCACTTAAAATAATAATTAACACTAAATTAACACCCACATTTATCCTATTCATGCTGAATTTGAGTCATGAGATGCAATCTCGTCGCACAAATCCCAAAGCACAGGTAAAGTAGAGATCCTCCGCCAATTCTGTACCGAGAAAACACCATGCGTATCAAAGATATATTACTTGCCCTGTGTGTCGTGATTATTTGGGGCGTCAACTTTGTGATCATTAAACTTGGCGTAACCGCCTTACCCCCATTACTCCTCGGTGCCTTACGTTTTGTGTTTGTGGCATTCCCTGCCATCTTCCTATTCAAGCGTCCCAAGATCCCTTTAAAGCTACTATTGATTTATGGTTTAACCATTAGCTTTGGGCAATTTGCGTTTCTATTCTGTGCGTTGCGAGTCGGTATGCCTGCGGGGATTGCCTCTGTTATTTTACAGTCACAAGCCTTTTTCACCTTATTACTCGGCGCGGTGATTTTGAAAGAATCCCTACAGCCAACCCATTTTCTTGGCATGTTTATCGCCATCGCGGGGTTGGGGATTTTAGCTAATGGCGCAACCTCTGGAGGCATCGATGATATCCCTCTGTTAGGCTTGATCTTTATTTTGGTTGCAGGGTTATCTTGGGCATGCGGTAACATCACTAACCGTATTATTATGCAACACCAAGGTGAGGAAAAATGTAGCGCCCTTTCTTTAGTGAGTTGGAGTGCGCTTATCCCCATTATTCCCTTCTTATTAAGCTCTTGGATTTTTGAAGGTGAAGATGCCATTGTGCAAGGTCTAGCTGGTTTTGACTGGTCGGTACTCGGCGTTATTTTATATCTTGCCTACCTTTCTACTTTCATTGGGTACGGCTTATGGGGAGTATTGCTAGGACGCTATGAGGCTTGGCGAGTCGCTCCATTCTCTTTATTGGTACCCGTCTTTGGACTAAGTAGTAGTGCATTATTCCTTGGTGAGCATATTAATGGCGTACAAATCGCTGGATTAATTTTAATTATGTTCGGACTTATTACGACGTTATTCGGTAAAAAAATCATCCAAATGATCAGAACATAATCGCCAACCCCTTCAAATACCGGAAACTTTATTCCGGTATTTTTTGTGCGCCTCATAAGATCTCAGCAAAACACCCTTAGAAAAATTCAGAGTTATAATCCAACAATCAATACCTACATAATAGATAAAACCAAACCAAAGATTATCGCTAGACCAAAACAAGATAAAATCCAATATTCGCTTCAATTTTAGTGATACCAATTGCAATATTGCAATTTATCTACAATTTCAATTAAGTGTCTCGATTTAGCTACTTTTTCTTTCACTTAACTTTCGCTATACCTGCCTGAGTTTTTACTTACATAAATAACTAATAAAGCTCGTTAACGGAATGGATGGGGAAAGGCTATGGGTAAACAATTAATTTGGATTGTTCTCGCTCTGCTCGGCGCATTTTCACTCGGTTATATTGCATTAAACCGAGGTGAACAAATCAACGCCTTGTGGATCGTGGTCGCCGCGGTCTGTATTTATTTGATCGCATATCGTTACTATGGACTGTTTATTGCAAAAAAAGTCCTGCAAGTAGATTCAACGCGTATGACACCAGCAATTCGTCATAACGATGGTCTGGATTATGTTCCAACAGATAAAAAAGTGCTATTTGGTCACCACTTTGCCGCTATTGCGGGTGCGGGGCCTTTAGTTGGACCAGTACTGGCGGCGCAAATGGGCTATTTGCCCGGAATGCTCTGGCTGTTAGCAGGGGTTGTACTTGCGGGTGCTGTGCAAGATTTCATGGTGTTATTTGTTTCGACTCGTCGTGATGGGCGCTCGCTGGGTGAACTCGTCAAAGAAGAGATGGGAAATACTGCTGGGGTAATCGCACTGATTGCTTGCTTTATGATCATGGTCATTATCCTTGCCGTGCTCGCGATGATTGTGGTCAAAGCGCTGACCCACAGCCCGTGGGGAACCTATACCGTTGCCTTCACCATCCCGCTGGCTATTTTTATGGGGATTTATACTCGCTACATTCGCCCTGGTCGCATCGGTGAAGTATCAATTATCGGTTTAATTTTTTTAGTTTTTGCGATTATTTCAGGTGGTTGGGTCGCAGAAAGTGAAACTTGGGCTCCTTACTTTGACTATACCGGCGTCCAGCTAACATGGATGTTGGTTGGGTATGGTTTTGTGGCTGCGGTGTTGCCAGTATGGTTACTGTTAGCGCCACGAGACTACCTGTCTACCTTCCTGAAAATCGGTACGATTATTGGTCTGGCGATTGGTATTTTAATTTTAAATCCAAATCTTCAGATGCCGTCGTTAACCAAATATATCGATGGAACGGGTCCTGTTTGGGCGGGTGATTTATTCCCATTCTTGTTTATCACTATTGCTTGTGGTGCCGTTTCTGGTTTCCATGCGTTAATCTCTTCTGGTACCACGCCGAAAATGCTCGCCAACGAAAACCAAGCTTGTTTTATCGGTTATGGCGGGATGTTGATGGAGTCATTCGTAGCTATCATGGCGTTAGTCGCAGCTTGTGTAATTGACCCAGGCGTTTATTTCGCGATGAACAGCCCAATGGCGATGTTAGCACCAGCTGGCACGACAGATGTTGTGGCTTCTGCAGCACAAGTTGTCAGCAGCTGGGGCTTCCAGATTACCCCTGAACAATTGACGCAAATTGCCAACGAGGTTGGGGAAACCAGCATTATTTCCCGTGCCGGGGGTGCTCCAACACTGGCAGTCGGTATGGCGTATATTCTCCATGGTGCTTTAGGCGGATTAATGAATGTTGCCTTTTGGTACCACTTTGCCATCCTGTTTGAAGCGCTGTTTATCCTGACTGCGGTGGATGCCGGAACCCGTGCGGCACGCTTTATGCTGCAAGATTTGCTGGGTGTAGTTTCACCATCATTGAAAAGAACGGATTCTCTGCCCGCTAACCTGATAGCCACTGCATTGTGTGTGCTGGCTTGGGGTTATTTCTTACATCAAGGCGTCGTTGACCCACTCGGTGGTATTAACACCTTATGGCCACTGTTTGGTATCGCCAACCAAATGCTAGCAGGTATGGCGTTGATGCTGTGTGCGGTCGTTCTGTTCAAGATGAAGCGCCAAGCTTACGCATGGGTCGCGCTATTACCAACTTCGTGGTTATTGGTGTGTACGATGACCGCTGGCTGGGAAAAGACCTTCAGTGAAGATGCCCGCGTTGGTTTCTTAGCCGTCGCGAATAAGTTTCAAGCGATGTTAGATAGCGGCAACTTGCCACCGCAATATACGGAATCACAGTTAACTCAGTTGGTTTTCAATAACCGTTTAGATGCTGGCTTAACGATTTTCTTTATGATTGTGGTTGTGGTTCTCGCCCTATTCTCTATCCGTACCGCGTTAAAAGCATTGAAATCTAAGGAACCGACCGCCAACGAAGTGCCTTACGAGCCAATGCCAGCCAACTACGAAGAGATTGTGGCAAATACCCGCCATCATTAATACACCGGAGATTGAGAGCTGAGAATTGAGAATCTATTAACCTTTTTACTTCAGTTTTATATTTTAGATTTTTGATTTAGATGTTTTTCAAAACTCACTCTCTTTCTCCAAAATCGCTAGCTACGATGCAATCCTCTAAATAGTTTGTGTTGTAGCAAGGCGACGAGTTTGATAAACCCGAGGAGCATACATAAGTATGTGACTTGGGTTTAACTAACGAAGACAACACAGCTACAGCGCAAAATATGACGAGGATTTATGTTTGGAAACTTAGGGAAAGCGGCCCGTTACTTAGGACAAGCTGCCAAAATGATGGTCGGCGTCCCCGACTACGATAACTACGTCGCCCACATGCAACGTACTCATCCTGACCAAACGCCGATGACTTATGAGGAGTTTTTCAAAGAGCGGCAGGATGCTCGCTACGGTGGTAAGGGTAAAGGCGGGTTTAAATGTTGTTGATCATTGCTCTGTCTGAACTCCACAAATAAAAAAGCCGAATACAGTACGAAACTGCATTCGGCTCTTCTTGATCTCACTTCGCCACTCACTATAATGGCTGGCTTGATCTGTCGGCGATTATTTCACGCGTGAAACGTATTCGCCTGAACGAGTGTCAACTTTGATCACTTCGCCAATCTGAACGAACAGAGGAACTTTAACCACTGCACCAGTGCTTAATGTTGCTGGCTTACCACCAGTACCTGCTGTATCGCCTTTCAGACCTGGATCTGTTTCAACAACTTCTAACTCAACGAAGTTCGGCGGAGTAACCGCGATTGGACGACCGTTCCACAGCGTTAAAATACAATCTGCTTGGTCGATCAGCCATTTTTCGTTGTCACCGATAGCTTTCGCATCTGCTGCCAGTTGTTCGAAAGTTTCGTTGTTCATGAAGTGCCAGAACTCACCGTCGTTATACAGGTAAGTTAAGTTCATATCCATGACATCTGCGCCTTCAACAGAATCAGTAGATTTAAAAGTTTTTTCCAACAGTTTGTTAGAAATCAGTTTACGCAGACGAACGCGTGCGAACGCTTGACCTTTACCCGGTTTAACGAATTCACTTTCAAGAATTGCACACGGCTCACCATCTAACATGATTTTAAGACCTGAGCGGAATTCATTGGTACTATAAGTAGCCATGGAGATCCTCTATTTATAAACTAAAAATGGCATAGCCAAAAAATGGTCGATATTATAACTCAAAATACCTCATCCAGAGAAGTCTGGATACAACAACTTGCTGAAGCAGTCACTAATCCGGATGAATTGCTGCAATTACTAAACTTAGAAGACCATCAGCCATCGCGAGAAGGTCATGAAGCACGTAAGTTATTCCCCTTACGCGTTCCGCGCCCTTTTATTTCACGAATGAAAAAAGGTGATCCACTAGACCCCCTGCTATTGCAAGTATTAACCGCAAAAGCAGAGTTCGATATACATCCAGGTTTTTCTACTGATCCACTAGAAGAGCAGGATAATGCGATCCCAAGTTTACTTCACAAATACCGCAACCGAGCATTGATGCTGATTAAAGGCGGTTGTGCGGTGAACTGTCGATACTGCTTTCGCCGGCATTTTCCTTATGAAGATAACAAAGGAAATAAAAATAACTGGTTGATGGCTGTGGATTATATAAAAAACCACAGTGAACTCAATGAAATCATCTTCTCTGGTGGTGATCCATTAATGGCAAAAGACCATGAGCTCGACTGGTTAATTAGCCAACTTGAGGAAATTCCACACATTACACGCTTGCGAATTCATTCTCGCTTACCGGTGGTAATCCCAGAAAGAATTACAGATACCCTTTGCCAGCGCTTAACTCAATCCCGTTTACACGTGATTATGGTCACCCATGTTAATCACGCGAATGAGATTGATGATGAGTTTGCACAAGCAATGCTGAAATTAAAACGTTCGGGAGTCACCTTACTCAACCAAAGCGTATTGCTCCGCCAAGTTAATGATAATGTCACTGCATTAGCCAACCTGAGCAATGCGTTATTTGATGTAGGAATTTTACCGTATTACTTACATGTGCTTGATAAAGTTCAAGGCGCAGCGCATTTCTTAGTGAGTGATCTGGAAGCAAGGCAATTAATTCGCGAATTACTAAGCCAAGTTTCAGGATATTTAGTGCCAAAACTGGCAAGAGAAATAGGTGGGGAACCCAGCAAAACCTTGCTTGATTTAAACTTACGCCAAAGCTAGCTAAAGTGAATCAGTATAAAAAAACCCGCTTAATTAAGCGGGTTTTCTTGATATATGATTATTGGCACTTATAAACTTGACCAATCATCTTGCTATCAACAGGAACAAAGCTAGACAGGACAGTTTCGCTTGGGCTTGATGCGCCAAAAATCACGTTACCACCCATTGCTGCAGCTTTGTTGCGTAAATCATTTGCCGCGCCGCGCATAGAGCTAGATTCATTATTAACGCCGCTCAACCAGTTGCTTTGAGTTCCAGTGACTTGACCAAGAAGTTGGCATTCGCTTCCTGGTTGATTTTCAACAAAACGAACTTGTGAGCCTGCCGCAGTCAGATCATTGGTTGATGTACAACCTGCTAAAGTTAGTAATGCAGCAGCACCAAGCAAGACTTTAATTCGCATGTTTTCCCTCATTTTTCATTGTGTTTTTGCAGCTGGTCGTCGAACCTTTGTCGCTCCAATCACTCAAAATTCTGTTTTATGGCAGTAAATTAGCTTACCCAATATACCTGTAAACTTTTCAAATATTGCCAATCGTTCAGAGTTTATCACAAAATAATCAATACGCTTGTGATGTTCTTTACTTATTTAAACTATTTTTTACCTTGGCTTAAATATAACCCGATGGGTCACCTTAACGCAAAACTAAGTAATAGACCTAATAAATTCAAAGCGCAAAAACATTTTTTAGCACCAATAAAAAACCGGCACCACTCAATAATGCATGGTGCCGGTCTTATTTTGGCTGGTAGCCGTTAATTATCGGCTACTGGCGCATGATGTATGCCTGTTGGCTTACATCATACCGCCCATTCCGCCCATACCACCCATACCAGCAGCACCTAAATCAGGCGCATCTTGTTTTGGCATGTCAGTAATCATCGCTTCAGTCGTGATCATCAGACCCGCGATTGATGCTGCGAATTGCAGAGCAGAACGCGTTACTTTAGTTGGATCCAGAATACCCATTTCGATCATGTCGCCATAAGTATCTGTCGCCGCATTGTAACCATCGTTGCCTGTCGCTGCTTTCACATTGTTTACAACAACAGA
This sequence comes from Providencia sp. PROV033, assembly GCF_028484855.1. Lineage (NCBI taxonomy): Bacteria > Pseudomonadati > Pseudomonadota > Gammaproteobacteria > Enterobacterales > Morganellaceae > Providencia > Providencia sp. PROV033. The sequence continues at coordinate 9,271 of NZ_JAMPSW010000090.1, forward strand.
AGCTTCTTCACCTGCGTTAGTGACGATTTGACGCATTGGCGCTTCCATCGCACGCAGAGCAACACGGATACCTACGTTTTGTTCTTCGTTATCGCCTTTCAGTGCTTCCAGTTTAGCCGCAACGCGAACTAACGCAGTACCACCACCAGCAACAACACCTTCTTCTACCGCTGCGCGAGTTGCGTGCAGAGCATCGTCAACGCGAGCACGTTTTTCTTTCATCTCAACTTCAGTTGCTGCGCCCACTTTGATTACTGCAACACCGCCAGCTAATTTAGCTACACGCTCTTGCAGTTTTTCACGGTCGTAGTCAGAAGAAGATTCTTCGATTTGCTGACGGATTTGAGAAACACGACCCGCGATAGCCGCTTCGTCACCAATACCATCGATGATGATAGTAGTGTCTTTGTTGATCACGATACGTTTAGCTTGACCTAAATCTTCTAACGTTGCTTTTTCCAGCTCCATACCGATCTCTTCAGAGATAACAGTACCGTTAGTCAGGATAGCGATATCTTGCAGCATTGCTTTACGACGGTCACCGAAACCAGGTGCTTTAACCGCAGCCACTTTCACGATACCACGCATGGTGTTCACAACTAATGTTGCCAGTGCTTCACCTTCAACATCTTCAGCGATGATCAGCAGAGGTTTGTTCGCTTTCGCAACGCCTTCTAATACTGGCAGTAATTCACGAATGTTAGACACTTTTTTGTCGACTAACAGAATGAATGGGTTTTCCAGTTCAACAACACCTGTTTCTGGTTTGTTGATGAAATAAGGAGATAAATAACCGCGGTCAAACTGCATACCTTCAACCACGTCTAATTCGTCTTCCAGACCAGTACCTTCTTCAACGGTGATAACGCCTTCTTTACCGACTTTCTCCATTGCTTCTGCAATTAATTTACCAACAGTTTCGTCGGAGTTTGCAGAAATAGTACCAACCTGTGCGATTGATTTAGTATCTGAACATGGAACTGACAGAGTTTTCAGTTCTTCGACAGCAGCAACAACGGCTTTGTCGATACCACGTTTCAGATCCATTGGGTTCATGCCAGCAGCAACGGCTTTCAAACCTTCAGTGATAATTGCTTGAGCTAAAACGGTTGCGGTTGTTGTACCGTCACCCGCTGCATCGTTAGCTTTAGAAGCAACTTCTTTCACCATTTGTGCACCCATGTTTTCGAATTTATCTTCTAATTCGATTTCACGCGCAACAGAAACACCGTCTTTGGTGATAACGGGTGATCCAAAAGATTTGTCTAAAACAACGTTACGGCCTTTAGGACCTAAAGTTACTTTAACTGCATCCGCAAGAACATTGACACCACGAAGCATTTTTGTACGAGCGTCATTACCAAATCTAACGTCTTTAGCTGCCATTATCTCTTTCCTTTAAATTCTTTTCGTTTGATGAAAGTTTTAAGTGAAAATTCTTATTCAACGATTGCTAAAATGTCGCTTTCGGACATGATTAGCACTTCTTCGTTGTCGATTTTTTCAGCTTTTACGCCATAACCGTCGTTAAAAATTACGATATCGCCAATTTTCACATCCAGCGCTTTCACATCGCCATTTTCTAGGATGCGGCCTTGGCCTACAGCGATAACTTCACCACGAGTTGATTTCCCCGCAGCACTGCCAGTCAACACGATACCACCAGCAGATTTAGATTCGATTTCTTTACGTTTAACGATAACACGGTCATGCAATGGACGAATTTTCATTAATAGTTCTCCTACAAATAAAGTCCATACGGGTAAAAGGTCGATACCAAGGTGATCTTCACCAGTACCATGTTTCAGGAGATTGGGGTGGGTGAGTCAGACTTCAAGGGGTGGGAGATAAATTTTTTTATTATTTATCTCCCTACAAACTAAAAGGAATTAAGACTTGTGCGGATTATCTTTGTCAGAATCTGAAGATTTATCTTCTGGGACTCGATGGCTTTCACCATCAATAGTATAAGAAGGATCGTCTTGTTTACGCTGGTACTCCCCCTCAAAGGTATTACCGTTTTGATAACCTCCCCCCTGAAAACCACTTCCTGGTTGGTAAAATTTAATGTGTGGGATTAAACGCATCACAAATAATTTTTGTACTGGTGGTAGTAATAAAAGTAGCCCAATAAAGTCCGTAAAGAACCCAGGAACAATAAGTAAAAATCCTGCTAACACTAACGCCACACTTTTAATCATTTCAGCGGCAGGACTTTCACCACTCATTAATTTTTGTTGTATTTGCATGACATTTTTCATCCCTTGGTTCTTCACAAGAGAAACCCCTAAACAGGATGTGAGCACCACTAAAATTAATGTCATTAATACACCAATTTCAGCCGCGACTCGGACAAAAATGACCGACTCTATATACACCAAAATACATATCAGAATTAGTGGTAACCAGCGCACAAGTACTCCTTTATATCAATAAGCTACTGCATTTTGCGGGGGGAAATGAAAACCTTTGTGAACTATCTCTAAGAGACTACTATTCATATTCGCTTTTTTCATTAGTATAGCCATAATAATTGGGTCTCTTATCGTGATTTTCAACTCATGGATTAAGATCATTAACGATGCTTATCTGTGATTCAAATCACACAATATAAATTCTATTGCACTAATCAATCCATAAAATGATCTAGGTTCAAGGTATAGGGTGATAAAAGGCATATGATCACCCCATAAGTCAGTAGAACATAGTACTGATAAAGGAGTAATAGGTGGTAACCACCTAGAAGTTTAGTTTTAGGATATATTTTTTAAAGCGCATAAACGGACAGTAACTGTAATCTAATTAAGAAGGTTCTCATGTCAAACAATACTCGTATCGAAGAAGACCTGTTAGGTAAAAAAGAAGTTCCAGCTGATGCCTATTATGGTGTTCATACTCTGCGTGCGATTGAAAACTTTTATATCAGCGACCGCACCATTAACGATGTCCCAGAATTTATTCGCGGCATGGTAATGGTTAAAAAAGCAGCCGCTCTAGCTAACAAAGAACTGCACACTATTCCTCGTAATATTGCAGACACCATCATCAAAGCATGTGACGTTGTTTTGAACGAAGGTAAATGCATGGATCAGTTCCCAGTTGACGTATTCCAAGGTGGTGCGGGCACATCACTGAACATGAATACCAACGAAGTTCTGGCAAACATCGGTCTTGAACTGATGGGTCATAAAAAAGGTGAATATGAATTCTTAAACCCAAATGACCATCTGAACAAAAGCCAATCTACTAACGATGCATACCCTACTGGTTTCCGTATCGCAGTTTACAACTCAGTCCTCAAATTAATCGACTCTGTTGTTTACCTGAAAGAAGGCTTTGAGAGAAAAGCAGAAGAGTACAAAGACATCCTGAAAATGGGTCGTACTCAGTTACAAGACGCAGTACCAATGACTGTTGGTCAGGAATTCCATGCTTTCGCAACTCTTCTTAAAGAAGAAGAGAAAAACTTAAAACGTAGCATCGATTTACTGCTCGAAGTTAACTTAGGTGCAACTGCTATCGGTACTGGTTTGAATACAGCGCCAGGTTATTCAGAACTGGCAGTTAAAAAATTGGCTGAAGTGACTGGCTTACCATGTGTTCCTGCTGAAGACTTAATCGAAGCAACCTCTGACTGTGGTGCCTACATCACTGTTCACGCAGGTCTAAAACGCCTGGCGATGAAACTGTCTAAAATCTGTAATGACTTACGTTTACTTTCCTCTGGTCCTCGTGCCGGTCTGAAAGAAATTAATCTGCCTGAATTACAAGCAGGTTCTTCTATCATGCCAGCAAAAGTTAACCCAGTTATCCCTGAAGTTGTTAACCAAGCATGCTTCAAAGTTATCGGTAATGATATCTGTGTAACAATGGCTGCTGAAGCAGGTCAATTACAATTAAACGTAATGGAACCCGCAATTGGTCAAGCTATGTTCGAATCCATTTCTCTGATGAGCAATGCATGTCGTAACTTAGTCGAGAAATGCGTAAACGGCATCACAGTGAACAAAGAAATCTGTGAAGCGTTCGTATTCAACTCTATCGGTATCGTGACTTACCTGAACCCATTCATCGGTCACCATAACGGCGATATCGTGGGTAAAATCTGTGCGGAAACTGGTAAGAGCGTACGTGAAGTTGTCCTAGAACGTGGACTTCTGACCGAAGCGCAGCTGGATGATATCTTCTCTGTTGAGAACCTAAAACATCCAGAATATAAAGCAAAAAGATTTGACGACTAATTGTTTATGTTTAGCATAAATAATTCTTAAGAATAAGGGCACGACTTTCCACCGGATAGCGTGCCTTTTTTCATGAATACACACACAAATAATTAACATAACAGTTTCATAATTTTCATTTTTGTCGAGGAGTAAACACTATGTTAGCCGTAGAATTTGTCATTGTTCTGCTGGCCATTTTTTTAGGGGCCCGTCTTGGAGGGATAGGTATCGGTTTTGCCGGTGGCCTAGGTGTTCTGGTACTCGCTGCAATTGGCGTGAAACCGGGAACCATTCCTTTTGACGTAATCTCTATTATCATGGCAGTTATTGCCGCCATCTCTGCAATGCAAATTGCGGGTGGTTTGGATTACTTGGTTGCTCAAACCGAAAAATTACTGCGTCGCAACCCAAAATACATCACTATCCTTGCCCCTATCGTGACCTATTTCCTAACTCTGTTCGCAGGTACAGGTAATATCTCATTAGCAACTCTGCCAGTTATCGCAGAAGTGGCGAAAGAACAAGGCGTGAAACCATGTCGTCCACTGTCTACGGCGGTTGTTGCAGCACAGATAGGTATTACAGCTTCTCCAATTTCTGCGGCGGTTGTTTACATGGCATCAGTCATGGAAAACCCAGCCATGGTTGGCGCAGGTAACACCGTTAGCTATATCACGCTGTTAGGTATTTTATTACCTGCAACGTTCTTAGCTATCATCCTGATGTCTTTCATTATCTCTTGGACATTTAACTCTAAATTGTCTGATGACCCAATCTACCAAAAACGTTTAGCAGAAGGCTTAGTTGAACTACGTGGTAGCCAAGTTAAAGAGATCAAACCGGGTGCTAAAGCGTCTGTTCTGCTGTTTTTACTCGGCGTTGTTGGCGTAGTTTGCTACGCAATTATCAACAGCCCAAGTTTAGGCATTGTGACAACTCCACTGATGAACACCACGAACGCTATCCTGATTATCATGCTGACTGTCGCAACGTTAATCACTGTTCTGTGCCGTGTAAACACAGATGCAATCCTGAACTCAAGTACCTTCAAAGCAGGTATGAGCGCCTGTATCTGTATCTTAGGTGTTGCTTGGTTAGGTGATACTTTCGTACAGCACAACATTGATTGGATCAAAGAAACTGCGGGCGACTTAATCCACGAACATTCATGGATGCTAGCGGTTATCTTCTTCTTCTGTTCTGCACTTCTGTACTCTCAAGCAGCAACAGCAAAAGCGTTGATGCCAATGGCACTGGCACTGAACGTTAGCCCATTAACCGCTATCGCTTCATTCTCAGCAGTATCTGGTCTGTTCATTCTGCCTACTTACCCAACTCTGGTTGCGGCGGTACAAATGGATGACACCGGTACAACTCGCATCGGTAAATTCGTCTTCAACCACCCATTCTTCATTCCGGGGACTATCGCTGTGGCATTAGCTGTTACCTTCGGCTTCCTGTTCGGCGGTATGATCTTGTAGTCGTCAATTTACAATCAGTAAATGCAAAAAAACCGTGGCTTTCGAGTCACGGTTTTTTTATATCTGCATCTTGATACTCCCTATAGGCAACCTGAACCTGATGAATTACCTTTTAAATAAATATCTAACAAAACTCTCACTTATTTGGAGAGTCAAAAATAGATAATATTTGAAATGAATTTGTAATATAAAGAAAGAATAAGCAGTTTTAACTAAGTAGTTAAACTTATCAAAAATA
>NZ_JAMPSW010000091.1:0-15023 GCF_028484855.1 Providencia sp. PROV033
TTTAATAATTGTTTTCTAACTCCAAGTTGTCTCCTAACTAGTTCGCGCTGTAGCAAGGCGCAAATGAACTAATCCCTAGGAGCATACACTAGTATGTGACTAGGGTTAGCGAGTGAAGCCAACACAGATAGAGCGTGAACTAGGACGAAGACGGCGCCACAAAGTCGTTCGGCTAATCCCTAAATACTCCGCCACCGCCTTACGATCGCCATTAAACCTTGCCATCACTTGCTCTAGCGACTCTGTTGTTTGTTGACTAATTGGGGGTGTAGACACGGCACGCCTTTCTGGAGATAGCATCATTAACATGTCTGGATTGATGCTTTTATCCGCATAGGCGCTGCAATAGAGCGCAACCCGCTCCATTAGGTTACGTAGTTCCCTAACATTTCCTGGCCAAGAATAGGCAAGTAGAAAATCTCGACAACTGAGCAATTGCTGAACTCGAAAAGCAGGAAGTGGCAGTTGCAACCCTGCGAAAGCTAATTTTAATAATCGTTCTGAAAGCATGAAAATATCATCACCTCGTTCTGATAGTGCAGGGACTTTCATACGAAGCACACCTAAACGATAAAAGAGGTCACTTCGAAACCTTCCTTCTGCTACCCATTTATCCAGATCACAGTGGGTTGCACAGATCACGCGCACATTGATCTGCAAGGGGCGGTATCCCCCAACTCGCACCACTGAACGCTCTTCTAACACACGTAATAAGCGAGTTTGTAATGCGACTGGCATTTCTCCAATTTCATCAAGAAACAGCGTTCCGCCATTCGCTAGCTCAAATAAACCTGCTCGCCCGCCACGACGAGACCCCGTAAAGGCGCCCTCTTCATAACCAAATAGCTCAGCTTCCAGTAATGTTTCAGGAATCGCACCGCAGTTAACGGCAACAAACGGCATTTGTTGCTTACTTCGTTTTTGTTGGTTAAATAAACTGAATTCATGATGAATGGCTTGTGCCACCATCTCTTTACCTGTCCCACTTTCCCCTTGAATGAGCACCGTCGCATCTGAACGAGCATATAACATAATCGTTTGGCAGACCCGCTCCATTGCGGGCGATAAACCGATAAGGTCATTAATCGTGTGCCTAACTTTTGCCATGTTGAGCTGCGGATAATTTGCTTGGTTAAGTACATGTCGATGAGACATTCGGCTAAGTTCAATGGCATCAGAAAAGGCTTGCCGAATAGTTTGTGTAGAATAGACGAAAATACCCGTCATCCCCATTTCTTCGGCAAGATCAGTGATAAGCCCGGCTCCCACCACAACATGGATCCCCATCGCTTTCAAAGACTTCAATTGTGCTCGAGCATCTTCTGCCGTCACATAGCTTCGCTGCTCAATCTGCAAACAAAAATTTTCTTGGAACTGTTCTAAGGCAGGCATAATTTTTTGATAACTAATGATCCCAATTTTATCGCTAATTTCTCGCGCTTTAGCGAGTGCTTGCATCACATCAAACCCATTAATGTTAACGATAATCACTGGGACAGAAATATGGCTTTTTAAGTAAGCCCCATTAGATCCAGCACTAATAATCGCATCACAATGCCCCTCTTTTAGACGGCGACGCACTTCTTCTACAGCTTGATCAAAGCCGATATTAAGTGCCGTAATATCGGCTTGCGCGCTAAATTCGGGGCTAATATCACGAAATAGCGTGTAAAGGCGAGATACTGAGACGGTCCAAATAATCGGCTTTTCCATTTTTCTCCTCCGCAATACTGCGCTTTACGATGTTTCAATTTTGTTTCATGTAACAATATGGTGTTTCAATGAAATACACCAATTCATTCACTCAATAGTGACTCTTTCATCACATAAAAACAGATTATTTTTATCTAATTGATATATAACAATTAATAATATTTTTTGTATTTCAGGGCAGACTGGCACATCAATTGCTATCTCACTATAGTTATCAAAGATCATTTACACAGAATTAACAGATTATGAGGTGTTTATGTCTCGCCATTCCGCAGGTCAAAAATTTCGAGAGGCGATTAACCACGAGTCGCCACTTCAGTTAGTCGGCACAATCAATGCAAACCATGCACTGCTTGCCCAACAAGCGGGCTATAAAGCCATTTACTTATCAGGTGGGGGTGTTGCTGCGGGTTCTTTAGGTCTTCCTGACTTAGGTATCTCTACCCTTGACGATGTACTCATTGATATTCGTCGTATTACCGATGTGTGTGATTTACCGCTAATGGTGGATGCCGATATTGGTTTTGGTCCCTCCGCATTTAACGTCGCGCGTACCGTAAAATCCATGGCTAAAGCCGGAGCCGCAGGGCTGCATCTGGAAGACCAAGTAGGCGCTAAACGTTGCGGACATCGTCCGAATAAAGAGATTGTTTCTACACAAGAAATGGTTGACCGCATTAAGGCTGCTGTCGATGCCAGAGTGGATGAGAAATTTGTCATTATGGCACGCACTGATGCCCTCGCGGTTGAAGGACTCGAAGCCGCTCTAGAAAGAGCAAACGCCTACATCGAGGCAGGCGCAGATATGCTATTCCCTGAAGCCATCACCGAGTTAAGCATGTACCAACAATTTACTCGCCATACACAAGTCCCTGTATTGGCTAATTTAACCGAATTTGGTCAAACACCTCTATTTACGCTTGATGAGCTTCGCAGCGTCGGGATTGCCATCGCGCTGTACCCACTTTCCGCTTTTCGAGCCATGAATAAAGCGGCTGAACAGGTGTACACCACGTTACGCCAAGAAGGAACGCAAAAAAACGTTGTGCCATTAATGCAAACCCGTGAAGAGCTCTATAAATCCATCAATTACTATCAACATGAAGAAAAACTGGATGCGTTATTTTCACAAAATAAAAAACGCTAAGCCTTTTTAATCACCGAATAAACCGTGAATAGAGCAAGTTGTAGTCGTCTCTGTCCCCTACAAGGAATCCATGATGAATGAACAACTTAACAGCGCTGTAACACCAAGCTTCAAACCTAAAAAATCCGTTGCTTTATCAGGCGTAACAGCAGGGAATACCGCGCTTTGTACCGTCGGTCGTAATGGTAATGACCTCCACTACCGTGGCTATGATATCCACGATTTAGCGACCCAATGCGAATATGAGGAAGTGGCCTACTTACTTATCCACGATAAGCTCCCAAATCGCACTGAATTGGCGGCATATAAAGAGAAGTTAAAGCCCTTAAGAGGTTTGCCAACCAATGTGAAACAAACATTGGAATCCATTCCTGCCAATACACACCCCATGGATGTTATTCGCACTGGAGTGTCAATGATGGGCTGTGTTCTCCCCGAAAAAGAGGTTCATACCCTTGCCGGAGCAAAAGATATTGCAGACCGCTTACTGGCGTCTCTTGGCTCTATCTTGCTGTATTGGTATCACTTTAGCCATCATGGTCGGCGCATTGAAACCATGACCGACGATGATTCTATTGGCGCTCATTTTTTACATTTACTGCATGGTAAAAAACCGCCTGCACAATGGGAAAAATTTATGCATATTGCCTCCATTTTATATGCTGAGCATGAATTCAATGCCTCAACATTTGCCGCTCGCGTTATTGCAGGAACTGGGACTGATTTTTACTCTGCTATTACTGGTGCCATTGCAGCCTTAAGAGGTCCCAAACATGGTGGAGCCAATGAGGTTTCACTCGAGATTCAGCAGCGTTACTCATCGATAGAAGATGCAGAGCAGGATATTGTCGCTCGCCTCAAAAATTCAGAAGTCATTATTGGCTTTGGTCACCCCGTTTATACCTTGGCAGATCCTCGCCATCCAATCATTAAATCAGTGGCACTACAACTGTCTGAACAAAGCATGAATCGACATTTGTATACCATTGCAGATCATATCGAATCGGTAATGAAACGTGAAAAAGGCATGTTTCCAAATCTTGATTGGTTCTCGGCCGTGGTTTATCACTTAATGGGCGTGCCAACTGCAATGTACACCCCGCTATTTGCAATTGCCCGAATAGCGGGCTGGTCAGCCCATATCATTGAACAACGCCAAGATAATAAAATTATTCGACCTTCCGCTAACTATACGGGTCCTGAAAATAAACTTTTTGTTCCTATTGAACAGCGCTAATTAAGGTAAAACCATGACAACGCAATCCCAAACAGCCCCACACGTTCAATTTGATACGGTGATGACGGATATCGTCGACTATGTTCTCGATTTTCCCATCACGTCAAAATTAGCTTACGAGACCACCTATTATTGCTTACTTGATACGTTAGGCTGCGGTATGGAATCCCTTGAATACCCGGCTTGTAAAAAGTTATTAGGTCCGATTATTCCAGGTACAATTGTGCCGAATGGCACCAAAGTACCTGGCACGCAGTTTCAATTAGATCCCGTCCAAGGCGCATTCAATATTGGTACGCTATGTCGTTGGTTAGATTTCAACGACACTTGGTTAGCCGCAGAATGGGGACACCCATCGGATAACCTCGGTGGTATTTTAGCCACTGCGGATTGGCTTTCTCGCGAAAACCTTGCTAAAGGCAAAAAACCGTTAGTCATTCGTGATGTGCTTACCGCCATGATCAAAGCCCATGAGATTCAAGGCTGCATCGCCCTAGAAAATGCCTTCAACAAAGTCGGTCTTGACCATGTCATTTTGGTCAAAGTTGCCTCAACAGCTGTTGTCGCACAAATGCTTGGGCTATCTCGTGAGCAAATCCTCAATGCGGTTTCCCTCGCATGGGTTGATGGGCACAGTTTACGCACCTACCGCCACACACCCAATACAGGCTCCCGCAAATCATGGGCTGCGGGTGATGCAACGTCCCGTGCAGTAAGACTCGCACTGATGGCTCAAAAAGGTGAGATGGGCTACCCAACGGCTTTAACGGCGAAAACATGGGGATTCTATGACGCCTTATTCCGCGGCCAGTCATTCAAATTTCAGCGACCTTATGGCTCTTACGTGATGGAAAATGTGCTCTTTAAAATTTCCTTCCCTGCTGAATTCCATGCACAGACCGCCGTTGAAGCAGCTTTACAACTCCATAACCAACTGAAAGAAATCGGTAAGTGCGCCGATGATATCGAATCCATTGCAATTCGTACCCATGAAGCCTGCATTCGAATTATTGATAAACAAGGTCCTCTACAAAACCCAGCAGATCGCGACCATTGCATTCAATACATGGTTGCGATCCCGCTTATTTTTGGTCGTCTTACGGCATCTGACTATGAGGACAGTATTGCTCAAGACAGCCGCATTGACGCACTACGAGCCAAAATGCATTGCCACGAAGACCCTGCATTTACACAGGATTATCATGATCCTGAAAAACGCTCTATTACCAATGCTCTCACCATCAAATTAAAAGATGGTCAAACCTTAAATGAAGTGGTCATTGAATACCCTGTTGGTCATAAACGTCGTCGCCAAGAAGGCATGCCATTGTTACTTAAAAAATTCAGAACTAACTTAGCACGCCAGTTCCCTGAGGCTCAGCAACGACGGATTTTATCCGCGTCATTAGATAAACCGTTGTTTGAGAATATGCCAGTGAATGAATATTTGGATTTATTTGTGATTTAAAGAGACGTTTTCACGATTCATAACGTTTTTCTGTAAACAACCGTTTTACTCTGTGTCATCTTGAGAGAAACAAAAAAGCCCTAGTTTTAGGTTATTAAAACTAGGGCTTCAAATATCGGGTAAGAATATTATTTCAGTAATCGGGCTCTTACTGATTTTCCTTTAATTTTGCCTTGCTGTAGTTGTTTCCACGCTTGATTCGCAACTGATTTTTTAATCGCAACGTAGGCATGCATTGGGTGAATCGCAATTTTGCCAATATCATCCCCTTGTAAGCCAACTTCGCCCGTTAATGCCCCTAAGATATCTCCAGGGCGGATCTTCGCTTTTTTACCACCATCAAGGCATAACGTGACCATTTCGGCTTCTAATGGGGTAATTCGTAAACCTGTCGGTTCAGGTAACCAATTCAGCTTGATATTCAGCATCTCTTCAAGCACATTGGCTCGCTGAGCTTCTTCTGGCGAGCAAAGACTGATGGCTAAGCCGCTCTTTCCTGCCCGCGCAGTACGTCCAATGCGATGCACATGGACTTCAGGATCCCAAGAAAGCTCAAAGTTAATCACCATTTCGAGCGCCTTGATATCCAAACCGCGGGATGCTACGTCAGTCGCGACTAAAACACGGCTACTCCCATTCGCAAACCGCACTAACGTTTGGTCACGATCGCGCTGATCCATATCACCATGTAATACTAAAACGCTTTGATTGCTATCCATCATGGCATCATAAACGGCTTGGCAATCTTTTTTAGTATTACAAAACACCACACAAGAAGCGGGTTGTTCACGGCTTAAGAGTTTTTGCAATAAATCAATTTTGTCATGTCGAGCAACTTCGTAGAATTGCTGCTCCACATCTGGCAATTCATTAACTGAATTAATTTCAATGGTCAGTGGGTTTTTCTGAATACGTTGGCTAATAGCCGCAATGCTGTCCGGCCATGTTGCTGAAAATAAGAGTGTTTGGCGATCTTCTGGCGTAAAAGAAATTACAGCATCGATATCATCAGCAAACCCCATATCTAACATACGATCGGCTTCATCCAATACCAGCGTTTGTAAATGGTCTAACTGCACAGTTTCTTTGTGTAGGTGATCGAGTAAACGACCCGGTGTTGCCACCAAAATATGCGCGGCATGAACCAAAGAATCACGTTGTACACTAAACGGCACACCGCCACATAATGTTAAAATTTTAAGATTAGGAATATAACGCGCTAAACGACGTAATTCATTCGCAACTTGATCCGCCAATTCTCGGGTCGGACATAAAACTAAGGATTGGGTATTAAAATTTTTGGCATCAATACGTTGTAATAATCCCAAGCCAAAAGCTGCCGTTTTGCCGCTGCCAGTTTTAGCTTGTGCACGGACATCTTTGCCGGCAAGGATCGCGGGTAATGCCGCTTCTTGAATTGGGGTCATCGTGATAAAGCCCAATTCATTCAGATTGGAGAGTTGCTCCGCAGGAAGCGCATTTAAGTCAGCAAATGAAGTCACAGTTAACATTCCGAATAAAATAAAAGAGATCATAGGAGAGAAAACTCTCCTCGCCTATGATACTAAAAAATAAATTGATAGCGAGTTTGGTTGGTATAAATGTGGTTCGCCTTAGCAATAATTGCGTGCGGTTCATGTGCTTCCGCATGCCCTAAACCATCAAATGGATATTGTGTCGCTAACACGACCCCTGAAAAAGGCGTGTAGGTTTTGCTTTTTCCTAAAACGGAAACCAAGTGGTTACCTGTATAAACATGAATTGCAGGTGAAGTGCTCATCATATGCATGTGAACATCCCCATTTGGTGAGCCTAATGTTGCGACAATGTGTTGTCCATCCGTAACCGCTCCGTCAAAAACAAATGTGTGGTCATACCCACCCACAGCTTGCTGGTCTTCATCTTGTAGATAATCACGGCCAATACGTTTGCTTTGTCGAAAATCAAAATAGGTATCCGTGACTTCACGCCACTCTCCCGTTGGGAGCCCTTCATGATTTTGTGGTAAGAAGTATGGCGCGTGCATTTGGAGGTCATGCTCAAATGCAGTTCGGTCTGAGTCTTCACCCGCAAGATTAAAATAGGTGTAGTTAGTCAGATTGACCGGACAATCCTGATCACATTGATAACGGTAGCTGATAACAACTTGATTATCATCTGTCAGTTCATACTGTACTTCAACTTTTAATTCGCCCGGAAAACCTTGATCCCCATCCGATGACACCAGCGTAAAAATGGCTTGCTGCTGGTCTGGTTGAGTAATCGCCCATACCCGATAACTAAAATTGTCTCGCCCACCATGCTGGCAATGAGCGCCTTGATTATGCGTCAGTTGATAGGTATGCCCATCAAGCTCAAAAGTGGAATTCGCAATGCGATTTGCAACCCGTCCCACGGTTGCACCAAAATAGACGCGTTGCTCCATTTGAGCCGCCATATTTGGTGAGCCTAAAATAATATCGCGTTTACCACTTGCTAACGGCAATATACAGCTAACCCAACTTGCACCCAAACTACTCAAAATAATTTTCATTCCCTGTTTATTTGTGAGTGCAACGACCTTTGGTGTGCGCAGAGTATGACGTTGTTGCTTGGTAAACTGCATTTTTCCTGAGTGTTCCTTATATTTCCACTTATCGTGTCGCCTGACATTATTTAACAATAATAAAACGAATTCACGATAACGTAAAAAGAAAAAAGCTGAGCGTATAATACGTCAGCCTTCTCATAATTACCCAATAACCAAATAGGAATTAGTGCAAGCAATCTTTGTCATAAGGGTCTAAGTGAGTCATAACATCCAATATTTGAGGATTTTTCATTAATTGCTCTCGGACATTCACTGCAATATCATGTCCTTCCAAAATTGTCATTTGACCATCTAATTCTAAATGGATATCCACAAGAAAAAAATCGCCAGATTTACGCGTTTTTAAATCATGAAAACCTTTAACATCAGGGATTCCTTTTAGCACATCACTGATTTGCGCTAACGTTTCGTCATCCGCACCTTTATCCATTAAATCTTGCATGGATTGATAGGTAAATTTAAACCCCATACGGAAAACGAACGTCCCCACAATTAACGCTGCAATCGGGTCAAGAATACGAATGCCACATAAACTACCAATAATACCGATAGCGACGACTAATGAAGATGCCGCATCAGAGCGGGCATGCCAAGCATTCGCAACTAACATGCTTGAGTTAACTTTATTCGCCACATGCAGCATATAGCGAAACAGACCTTCTTTCGCAACCAAAGCCGTCAATGCCGCAACCAGAGCCATTGAATGAACTTCAGGTATCAGAGCAGGATTAATCATTTTCTCTACAGCTGACCAGCCCATACCAACACCGACTATCAGTAAAATAATACCTAAAATAAGTGATGCTCCATTTTCATAACGAAAATGCCCATAAGGGTGATCTGCATCAGGCTTTTTATGGCTTTTCTTATTCGCAATAAGAACAACAAAGTCAGCAATTAAATCCGAAAGTGTATGAATACCATCAGCAATCAAACCTGATGAATGTGAAAATACACCAACAATGATTTGCCAAATAGACAAAAGAGTATTAACAGCAACACTAATCAGAGTGCTCTTTTTCGCCGCCTTAAACTTTTCTTGCTGTAATGCGAATTCTTTCTTCGTTGAAGTTGGGATTTCATGTTTATGCATAGGTTATTTTCTTAATGAAAAACAAAACAATTATCATTTAAATATAGTTTATTTTCAATGACTTAATTAATTTCGAATATACTCTCATATTATTTGTTAAATGTCCCACAATAAATTGTAAACAATTGATTACATTGACTGAGAATGGTTATTCTTTATTTTTCTATCCTTGTTCAGATTGGCACTATAAATAAAGAAAGAAAAATCATTTATCAGCATAGCCTCTATTCCACATATAGAGGGGATTTATCTTTATTAGATAGGCATTGCAACATGAATCCAATATCACAAAATCATCAGTGCCATATGACTTATAAAATGATAGGTATATAATCAAATTAAAATAACAAATGAAGAGGTGGCTATGTATAAAAAAATATTGGTTCCTATTGATCTGTTAGAAGATGATTTAAACTTAAACATCATCAAACATGTGGAAGATCTCGCAACACTCGGTAAGCCTGAGATTCACTTTTTTTCCGTGATCCCGAGTGTCGAACTGTTTTTTGGTATTGAAGTGGCTATCCTGCCTGAAAGCCATAAGAATTCAGCAGAACGAGCATCACTGGCAATGCGGGCATTAGAAGAAGTGATCCGAGATGTTAAAATTCCAAGCTCTCAGATTACCTGTCAGGTCAGTATTGGTTCAGCCAAGGATGAAATTCTAGACTACGCAAAAACAATTAATGCCGATCTCATTGTTGTCGGCTCTCACCATCCAAGTACATCGACTTATTTATTAGGTTCAACCGCATCTGCTATTGTGCGTCATGCTCAAACCTCGGTGTTTGTCGTTCGCTAATTAGGCAAGCTTAAAATAAAAATGCCGCATCATAGAATCAAACGGTGATGCGGCATTAAATGCATTACTTCTTAATCGAGTTCATTAATTTATCGTCTGTAGACCAAATACGGTACTTCACATCCATATCTTTTGGCACATAAACAACAATTGGTAACTTACTGTTATAGCGCACAAATGCGTCATCCCCTAACTGGGTAGTAATAAAACGATCTTTTGCAGGCTCAGTACAAGCCATCATTGTTGAAGCAGGTCCTTTTACTTCTTCTAATTTGTAATAGTTATAACCCCATCCATCTAAGGTTTTTTCTTCTAAATCACCCATAAACCATTGACGGTTACAATCAGCTTTGATGGTTTTACCGATAACTAACTCAACCATATAGTCGTATTCATTTTGCTTAGTATCCAGTTGAATCACATGACGAGTCATACCAGATTCTGCTTTTGGATAAGGAGCGATCTTTCCTAAATCTTCAGTCGCCATTGCACAAGAAGAAACTGCCACCGCAGCCATTACAGACAAAATCGCTTTTTTCATCATAAAATTCCTATTCGTAAAAAAATAACAACATTAAAAACTAGATTTTTATACATAGTAGGTCAATTCAGCCACTTTAATCACTATAGATGATTCTTAATTACAAAAATATAGATAACTTATTAATCCTTTAGTGATATTACTTAATTTTAGTATAAGGATCATAAAATTAATAAAAATTATGTAAATTCCCGCCATAAAGATGTACATAAAACAATCAATGATTATACTGAAAGTGAGGCTTAATTCATTCTGAGGAGGTAGTATGTTATCTGCTGATCAAGATTTAGTTTCACAATTAATTGCCACACATCCCCGCTTTCAGTCTCTCTATGAGAAGCATCATCAATTGAATAAAGAAATTAGCAAGCTTGAAGGACCTTCAGGTGCTGGCTATAACGAACAAGTCGCCAAACTTAAAAAAGAAAAACTACATCTAAAAGATGAAATGCAAAGAATAATGCAAACTAGTCGGTAAGATGCCTTCACTCAATTGCTAGGCTGGCTTTATCAAGCGGAATTGGCATATAAAATCTAATACAATGTTAATGGCATAAGAAATGGCTCTTATGCCATTTTTGCGAGTACGCCTCAAAACAAGATTTCTATTGATTTAACCACCTATAAATAGAGCAATAAAAGATGTATATTAAATGTATCTTTATGCGGCGAGGATTATTACGGTGGGAAAAAGAATATCTCGAGAAATTGTCACAATAGAAAAAATGATAAAAATCTATGAAAA
Source organism: Providencia sp. PROV033 (assembly GCF_028484855.1). Lineage (NCBI taxonomy): Bacteria > Pseudomonadati > Pseudomonadota > Gammaproteobacteria > Enterobacterales > Morganellaceae > Providencia > Providencia sp. PROV033. The sequence goes on from NZ_JAMPSW010000091.1 coordinate 11,337, forward strand.
GTCGCATCCTGCGCCTGACGACAACCCTGAGTATTATCAAACTCTTTTTTCCTATGCGGTTAAACGCCTAGAAAAATGTCGCTATGGAGAAGCCAAGCCTGCTTGTAAACAATGCCCAATACATTGCTATCAGCCAAAACAACGCGAACAAATGAAAATCATTATGCGCTGGGCTGGCCCAAAAATGCTGTATTTCCACCCTATTTTAGCAATCCGTCACCTTATTGATGACAGAAAACCCGTCCCTGAACTCCCACCTCGAAATCGAGCAACATCAAAATTAGATAAATAGACTTATCCGCAGAATATTCCACCAATTCGATATCATCGAGTGGAGGAGCAACAACAGACAGTTTGCCTGTAGAAATGTTAAATATATTTAACAACTCGCTACTCATGAACACCTATTGCTTGCTTTCATTATCTTATTAGTTTTTTATCACTTTTTTAGCTGCTGACGGTGGATGCCATAATTTCCAGTTAATCCAATAAATTTACTCAGATTTATCATAAATAAGCTTGCTTCAAAAAATGACGCTCATATAAAAATTAGTAACCAACTATAATTAATAACCAAAATCCATGCTTATATAAGAAGCAAAAAACATCACCCAAACCAATAAATGTCAAAAATGAGATTTAAATCTCAATATTTAGCTTAAATAGACCTTTTTGATAATTAAAATAAATCAATATGATTCATTAATCTAATTGATGATGTAATTAACAAATTAATACATTAGCAAAATTTATTATTGATATTTTTAACGAGTATATACCTAATAATTTACATGGCTATTATTTGTGATAAAACACAAATAACGACTACTTATCTTTAAAAGGTAAAAAAACTACAAAAAAAGAGTAAAAAAATATAAAATATATAAAACCAGAAAAAACAAAAAAGCTAGAATTTTAATCTTGATTTATCGGTAATTAACAGAATAAATGAATAGTGCGCCAAATAAGTCACTCGTAATATACGAGTAATAACCGGAAATTACTCGTAAAAACCATATTTTGAAACATTTCTTAATACTTTCATTTACGATATGACATATAAAAAAACAGCTCATATAATTTCAATCATCAAGGTCATAGTGATTTTTTATATCAACCGAGGATGAAATTTTGATATTTAATTTCCACTATCACTTAAAGAGCTAATTTTAATAAAGGTGCTACCATGAACAGTAAATTAAGCCATCAGGTGATAAAAAAAGTACGCATAGATAAAAGTAACCCCCATGCGATACTCGATTTAACCTCTAAAGGCCTTATCATTATAGAAAAAGGGTCTATTTTGTTAGAAACCCCAGCAGCAAATGAAAGCTTGCATGAAGGGGACATTTTATATCATAAACAAGGCTCGTACTCTTTTAAGACCGAGAATAACACGTTAGATGGTGAATTTTTATGGATCTCATTGGATGATAAATTTTTACGTGAATATTTATCTCAATACGGTTCTCAGCTAAGCGAGATTGAGCGCACTGAAAACTCAGCTAATGACATTATCAAATTTACAACAAGTCCATTAATCAAAGAGTTAAAGAATAGCTTGGAGTCTTTTATTCAGACTCAGTATCCGGAGATGATCCTTAAGCTGAGAATCAATGAGTTACTTTTATTGTTATCTTACAGTGAGCAAGGGGCGGCATTGTTGTCTAATTTTCGACAACTCAGTAACCGTCAAGCTGAACGCTTACAAACCTTCATGGAAAATAATTATTTAAAAGAATGGAAACTCAATGAGTTTGCTCGAACCTTTGGAATGGGATTAACCACGTTCAAAGAGCTATTTCACACGGTCTACGCAACATCACCACGTTCTTGGATCAGCGAAAAACGTATTATGTATGCGCATCAGTTATTAATAAATACCTCGATGAGTATTGTGGAAGTTTCAATGGAAGCCGGATTTTCAAGTCAGTCTTACTTTACGCAAAGCTACCATAAGCGCTTTGGTTATACCCCCAGCAGGTCGCGTAAAGCCGCCTAAGCACTTCCCTCACGTTATATGCCCTGTCAGTATAGGATTAATGTCTTAGCTACACTGACAGAAAGGCAACCTCATTATCAATCACACCGCTTAAAATAAAAAAGAGCCTACTATCTCTAGTAAGCCCCTTCACATTAGTTAAATGTACCAATCAACTAGTTTGCTTGAATGACTTTTAAATCAATAATTGACATTGAATTTGGTGGCACTTCACCAGGAATCCCCTCAGGGCCATAACCACCTTCAGGTTCAATATAAATTTTAACCATTCCCCCAACACCCACTTTTTCGACAAAAGAGTTCATTGGTGGAGGCAATTGATTATAAGGCAATACCATCGGATTTTTTTCCGTGTGCATGACAGTCACTTTGCCATCTGTTAGTTGCTCACGCATGATCAGCGTGATTTTTTTATCTTGCACATCTGTAATTGGCGTACCTTTTTGTAAAACTTTATAGTAAGTGAAATTATCTAACTTACTGTATTTCTGTTGTTTTATATCTTCTAAAATCTTTTGATTGCGCTTCGCATTTTCTTTAGCAATCGTCGTATTATCTGCCGGTGGAATTTGAATAATATTTGGAGCCTTACCTGCTACGGTTTTTTTATTCGCCCTTAAAGCATCATTCTCTTCACGTAACTGAGTGACACGCTGATTAAGATCTCTAATCTGCAACTTTAATCCATCGTCGGTTGAAAATGCTTTCAGTGATGCCAGCTCATCTTTTGCTTTTTTCAGATTTTCTTGAACGCTCGCCAGCTCCTGTCTAGATTGGCTATCCGCCGCTGTTTTTTCATCAAGCTGCTTTTTAAGCTGAAGTAATTCCTGATCTTTTTTAGCAACATTCTCTGCCGTAAATTTTTCAGCTTCTAACTTCAGCACATTCAGTTGCTTATTAACATCTAACAATTTCTGCTCAAGATCTGATTGCTGTTGATTGCGACTCGCAATGTCTTTCTCAAGCTTAGCAATTTGAATTTCTTTTTCTTTTGCTTGTGAGGCTAACAACGCATTTTGAGATTCTAACTGTTGTTTATCAGATAGCTGGGCTTTCAACGAATTTTGGACATTTTTATTTTCTAAATCTAATTTCGTTAACGTCTCTTCTCTCGCTTTGAGTAACGTAATTTGTTGATTTAACTCAGTAGTGAGTTCTTTCACTTGCTGATCAGTCGCCTTTCCAGCAAGCTCAGTCTGTTTCTCTAATTCTGTACGCAGTTTTTGCACTTCAGCATTAGCTTGCGCCAGTTGTTTTTTGGCCTCTGCATAACCTTGCTCATTTGTTGCTAATTGAGCTTGTAACTGAGTATACTGATTTTGGCTATCAGTAAGCTGCTTAGCTATTTTTTCATGGGCATTTTGCTGAGTAAGCTGTTGTTTTTTCGCATTAGCAAGCTCAACTTCTAATGCATTTTTTTGGACCAATTGAGCCGTTTGTTCAGCTAAAACAACTTGAATTTTTTCATTTTGTTTTGATTTTTCAGCAAGTTGCTGATTTTGTTGTTCAAGCTGTTTAACTGCATCCTGCTGCTGTTTCAGCGCTGATTGGACATCATTTTTCTGCGATTGAACTTGTTTGAGTTCATCTTCACGCTGCTTCAGTAATGTTTCTTGCTTTAATAAATTGGCGCTCAACGTTTTCAATTGTTCATCCGTATTACCGGACGATTGTAATTGCTGTTT
>NZ_JAMPSW010000092.1:0-14811 GCF_028484855.1 Providencia sp. PROV033
GCGACGTGCTCAGCGAGGGGGATCACGATTACCAATTGACGGTGGCGGATGCGGCGGGGAATCACACTGAGCAGCGCGGCTCACTGACGGTTGATACCCAGAAAACCCCCTCCGGAGTCAATCAGCCTCCGGCAAAGGACCATGTAATGGATGCTATCCCATTAGATATGGTGAGTATGCCTGAAGAGCAAGACAATTATTTTTAATTACCAGTTTACCCTCAGGATAATGCCTAATTTAATGATTAGGCATTATTGATAATAGTGTGTATGTAGGAAAAAAAATTGTCCACCAACAAGCTAAAATGGTGGACAACTTTATGCACGAAAAGCAATGGATAGTGTATTAAGGGCAAAATCAACTTATCGTTACATTGAGAGGTTGACTTTGTTGATAGAAATTCTTAAAGGCTTGAATAAAATGCGGAATATCGTCATAACCTACTTCTTGTGCAATACGAGGCATTGGCATATTGTCGACTTTTGACAGCATCATCGCTTTATTCATCCGCGATGTTAGGCTGATGGTTGAGAAATTAGTGTCTTCACTTGCTAAACGACGTTTTAATGTTGATGTGCTCATGTGTAGCTGTTTAGCGATGAGCTCTAAAGTACAATTTTGTTTTCCTGAGTTGTGATAAATATAATCATAAACTTTGTCTTTAGTTAAAACATTCATGGAAGTTTGTAAGGTAGGATAAAACGTATTTTCAAGTAAGAAAAAGGACAAAACAAAATTCAAATGAATCGCCATTTTATTGTCTACATTCTTTATTTTTGTATCTGTATTCATTTCTAAATGGCGAATCTCTTGGATTGCTGAATAAAAAACTTCCCCTAATATTGGGGTATTCGAAATATCAGTAGTACAAACTTGGTTGTGATAATGTGTTTTTTTCTTTTCTATAAATAATGCGCTATTTTGTTTATAAAAATAATTTAGCATTTCAGCGGATACAGGCATAATATCGAGCGCTATCTTTTCAGAGGCGGCTTTTTTGATGAATTCAATGACCTTACCTTTAGGCAAAAAACAGATGTTGTTGGTCGATAGGTTACACCACTCCCCATTCTCAATCCGCAAACAGATACCACCTTGCTTTACTTTTAATAAAATCGCATTAGAGAGGTAAAAATGATTTTTTATTTCACTGGGTGTTTTTTTGATGTAATTAATTAATGTTTCTTCGCAAAAAACAATCGACATAAGTCAAACCTAAAGAGTATGGGCATAGTAACTTATTTTAAATAAAACCATATATTGCGAGAGTATTTAAAATAAACGTTTTTATTGATAGGGACATCTTAATTGGAATTTTTTTTGTATATTTAACTGGTGGTCGTAAATTTTTATTTTTATAAGCGATGATTTAATTTTTGTGTTGAGGTGAGGTAATGATATGTTATTAAAGATTTTTTTTTGAGAGAAAGGTGTGTTAATTATTGGCGTTATTTTTTATATTTTAAAGTCAGTATTATAGAATATCAAAAATGATGATAAATATATTTAGAAATACGATTTTTCATTAAAAGCGGATAGGGAAATTAACGAGACTCGCGATGAGGGAAAAATGCCCCTCATCGCGATACACTTATTTCAACATCTGATTAAATTGGCTATACAGGGCTTGAGCGCTTTTCTTATAACCATCTGCAGAGAAGTGAACATTGTCTGGGCGAGCTAAGCCTTGAGATGCCCAAGCACGGATAGAGCAGGGCCCTCCCATATTCGCTTGCCAATCCCAAAATAAGGTGTGCTCTTGAGCTGCAATATTCTTTTGAATACGGATCACATCCATCAAATTGACGGGCATTTGAGCATGACACCCAGCAGCGTTACTGAATTTAATGGAATCGCTTGGTCCCACTAACATAATGACAGCATTAGGGGATTGCTGACGAATTTGCTGAATTTTATCTCGCAGATTTTGCTCATATGCCGCGAGGTTCAATGTGTCATTAAAGGCTTCGTTGGTCCCAAAAGCTAAAATAACCATATCCGGTGACATCTGAGCTAACGTCGCGCTCCATTGAGGCTGCCATTTATCCAACATATTGATCGTTGCCCCGTTCAAACCGATTGCAGATAACATGACACCAGGTTTATTTGAACGGACTAACCAGCCACCCACTTTTAGACGACTTGTTGACCCCACAGAGACGGTTGACGGCAATTGAGTATCCACAGGGGCAGAGAATTGCCAGCTATTTCCCGTTGCTGGGAGTGCAACCGTTGGAGAAGATGATGGTGAAACTTGCATCTGGCTACCCGTTGAACTTTGGTATAACGCTTGTAAGCGGTAACCATTTTGGACGGGTTGTAACGGTTTCAGTAATACACTGCTTTTCCCGCTTTGTGGCTCGGCGATCAATCCACCTAATGGGTAATCAACACGCTCATCTTTGCGGCTACTGGAGAGAGACCAGTCGGATTTATCGCTCATGCGATTAATCGTAGCGGTGCGTTGACCTGGTACCGAAATTGGCGGTACAAACCCTGGTCCTGCATCGCCATAACGTTTTTGGAATAAGTTTCTCAGCTCACCAGTAAAAAAATCGGCAGCCGTATGAGAGTCCCCTATCTGGACGATATGGACTTGTTGGTTGCCTTGACGCAACTTAGTGGCGAACTGACTTAAATTGGGTTCACTGTTATTGACCAACTGCCCTTGCTCTGTCGGTGCAGACCAGTTGGGTTGCGATGTTTTACCGCGTTTAGTATCCGGTGTCTGACAAGAGACTAAGCTGAATGACAGCAGTGTTATAACACTAGCTGTGAGTAGCTTGCTCTTGACCTGATTCTGGTTGTTCAGCTTCATGAGGCTCCTTGTCTTCCTCTTCGAAATGGATCAGTGAAAATACGCTTTCGGCAATCATTTGTTGCCCTTTACCACTGAAATGGATCCCATCACCACTGCGCAATTTTATAGCATTGCTACCATCACCAATATAGTCGGAATAGTCGTCATTTTTATATTTAAAGACGTCATTGGCAGAGATGTACATCTCGCCATACTTTGCCACTTCGGTTTGGTAGAGACCACGTAGGAATTTCATACCGTCAGAAAGGGTATTCTTGCGCATATTCGGTGGACCCACCCAAATCACATCCACATGATGTTGGCGCGCGGTGGTAAGAATTTCACTGATACGCGAGCGATAGGTTTGTTCCCATTCTTCACTCTTAAATTTCACATACTTATAGCCGGATTGTGGTGGCATATCCCACGGATCATTTGGACCTAAAAACACCACTAATACTTTGATATTAGGGTTATCATTCAGTGCTTTGGCAATGGTATCTGGCCAGTTAAAAAACTTAGGGTATGCAAGCCCAGTGCTCTGCTTACTTAAGTTAATACTCTCAATATTATACTTTTTCAACAGCATGTTTTTAACATGGGGAGCGACGCCTTGCATCATGGAGTCCCCTGCAAACAGAACCTGATCCCCTGCGGCGATATTCGCGACCTGTTTTTGAACAACGGGTCCTTCCGGTTCTGCAATCGTCACACCCGCAAAGGTACGCCCCTGCATTTTTGAGCGGGCTTGCGGGCGCTTTAATAACTCAGGGAAAGTGACCGACAAACTTTCAGCAGGGTAAATATACCCATTGATAAAGTGTAGCCCGACACGGAAATCTTGTGGAAATACGCGTTTTTCTTGATTGTTAGCCCGTTGAGCAGCGAGTTTATCCTCCGCCGCTTTTTGCCCCGAAGCATGATAGACAAACGTTGAGCCCGCTTCTTGGACGCCATCATGTAACGCGCTTCCGTAATCCCACACAGGGTTTCCGCTTATTTTCGCCCATGGCGTATCTTGGTGATATTTTTGTTGCCAGAATCGTTCTAAGGAGCTTTGGTTTAACCAAATCAGTAATAATCCGGTAATGATGACGATTAACAGCACTTGCCCGGTTTTTTTCAGGTTCTTTTTAAACTCAGAAGTTAGCATAGATAAATCCTGGCATTCCCGAAGGTGAAAGCATAAACATAATCGTTAATACAATGGCTAATGGAATAGGGTAGTAGTACCAAGCGATATCCTGATATTTCTTGGCGATGTATTGATAGCCTTGAACAAAATAAGGATAAGCAAGGAACAAGAGCCAGAATGCAATCAACAAGCCGAGGTTAGCGCTAATCGATGCAATAAACCCAGGTTCAATAAATTGATTGAGCATCACCAGTGCATCATCAAACGAAGAGCTACGGAAGAAAATCCAAGCAAAGCAGACAAAATGGAAAGTCAGAATACGTGCAAGTAATTTAGAAATATGCGCATTCGGAATTAAGTGGGTTCTACCCATTTTTTTCATCAGCTCGGTTTTGATATTGAAAATCACCGTACCGAGACCATGAATTGCGCCCCAAATCACAAACGTCATCGCGGCGCCATGCCATAGACCTGATATCAGCATCGCGGTGAGAACGTTGATATTCTTGCGGACAAAACCTTTTCTACTGCCACCTAATGGAATGTAGATATAGTCCATGATGAAAGTGGATAAGCTGATATGCCAGCGTTTCCAAAAGTCTTGTAAGTTAGTGGCTAAATACGGCGCATTAAAGTTTACAGGAACTCTAAATCCTAAAAGTAGCGCAATCCCCGTGACTAAGTTGGTATAACCGGAGAAGTTAAAATAGATATTCCACGCATAAGCATAGGTGGCAATTAAAATTTCGCCTGCACTGTAGCCAGCAGGGGCATCAAACACGGGATTAACATAGTTTTCAGCAAGATAAGAGCTGAAGAGAAACAGTTTTACCAGTGCTAAGCTAATGAGTAATAGGGCGCGTCGTGAATCGAGAATTACACGGCTTTCTGCTTGGATTTGCGGTAAAAAGTTTTTCGCGCGGTTAATTGGACCTGCCACAATACTTGGGAAAAAAGCCAAATATAATACGACGTCAAAAAAGTCCGCTTTTTCAATTTCCTTGCGACAGACCGAGACAGTATAACTGACGGAATGGAAGGCATAGAACGAGAGCCCTAAAGGTGCAAGGAGTTCCAATATAGGAAGCCCCACACTGAATCCAAATTTATCCAATGTTTGCTGGATAGTTTCTTGGAAGAAGGAATAGTACTTAAATGCGGTGAAGCACCCAATGATCCCTGTGGCTAATAACGTATAAATCCATCGGTTAGATAACCATACCGTTGCCCAGTTGGTGAGGAGATAAATAAATAGAGTGTAGCCGAACAGAATATAAGCAAAATCAGGACTAAAAGAATAGACGAAGAAATAACTTGCTGTAATGAGCAACCCATTCTGTAATTTTGAGCTGGGTTGGCAGCCCCAATAAATAAGAAAGAAAACTAAGAAAGAGCCAAGAAACTCAAATGAGAAGAAATTCATATTAGACTCAAGTGTTATTTGTTATGGGTGACCATAATATTTATTCTTTTTCCCTATGCAATCGGAATTTCATCATATTTCAATTTACTCGTCATACTTCGAATTTTAGGGGTGTTGGCTACGCTCAGCTACCCTAGTCACATACTTATGTATGCTCCTAGGGATATCTTCTCTTGCCGCCTACCTAAAATCCAAATTATTTAGAGTAAATCGGGGATAGGGAAAAATGAGTTATGTAAGACTCAAAGTCTAAGAAGTATAGCCGCGGAGGGGTGGGTTGTCATATTTCGAGCGGATGGGAATAAATGCAAAAAAAATCCACTTTCGAAAAAGTGGATTTTTATATCGTGTACCCGGTGTGTAGATACTAAAAATTAACTGCGAGTCGCTGCTCTTTGTTGAGCTTGTGTAATCAGTTCTTCGTTGCTCGCGTACATCTCTTTCAAATAGCGGTTATATGATGAACCTAACTCTGAGTACCCTTTCATATCGTTAATCAGTTTGATGGAGTCTAATTCATCTTGTGATTGACGCTGTTTTGCACGCGAGTGACGTAAAGACTCATACGCGTTATGGGTATTCATGTTCTTCATATAGGCTGTCACTGTTGCTTCAACAGAAGCATACGTTGAGTAGCCTTTGATCTTTCCTTTGTTAACTTGGCAGCCGCTACCACAGCGCATACCAAATAAATTTCCGTTTTTTAGAGCAAGTTGAGAAGTACCCCAACCGGACTCTGTTGCCGCTTGTGTCGCAACTAAATGCGTTGGCATGATGTCTACACGGCTTAACAGCTTATCCCAATTAATACGTTTTGGGTTGCTGCAACTGATGCCATAACTATCGCAGATCTGGGTTAGGCGACGTAGCTCTTGGGCGCTCCATTTGGTGTTTGCGCGCACGGAAAGCAGCCAGTTACGCTCTTCCATAATCTGTTGATTGACTTTTTCAATCACAGGGACAATCGTTTTCAAAAACGCTTTCTTACGTGGAGTACCAGACGGGTATTTACGCATATCAGGCAGAGGTGTTTCTGCTTGATTTGAGTTTTGTGCCGACTTCAGAGTGAAGTCTTTTTTAAGCATCGTACTGGTAGAGCCAAAACTGAGGCCCGAAAATAAAAGTAAAAATAAGAAAGCGAAGACGGCGTTTGTCCTCATCGTTCGAGAGGGCATTTGCTTCTCCTATGTTTCTCTGAACAAAAATCGAGCGAATGGTAGCAGAATAATTTTTCACGAGCTACCTTTATCCGACTCGCATTAGAAAAATTTCTGTATTTATTTGTCATTAAGTGTTGATTTATTGCAACTAAATGATTTTAGGGTTTGTATATTTACTTTATTTATATTTTTAATGCTTTATTTATCAATTTTTGTTTTTTATTTCAAAAAGGAACTATCTAATTTAAGTCAAATTTGATTATAATTCAAGCAATTGGCAGGTATATAGTAGGGTTATTATGGTTAAAAAGTAATCATTCGGTGGTTTAAATTTTAACCAAAAAGCCCTGTTTCGCATTTTATGAGCAGTGTTGAGTATTAAAAAGACAATATCAAAATGAAAGTTAAGAGTCTAAAATAGTCAAAAAAAGCCCCCTTTTTTGGCTATTGGTCTCCCTATCAAGAAGAATGCTTTACCTGTTTTTTATTCACTCAATAATAACGTTTGTTGTTTTTGATCTTCTATTTTGGCTTTCTCGGCAAGCGCCTCAAAATCACTTACAGTCCAATAAGTTTCAGGAACAGGGAGTTGAGCCATGTTCGTCGTTGGCGCTAAGCGAAATTGCGCGAGATCTGATAATACAAATCCTGCATATTCTGATGGTAAGCTGAGTTTTAACCCTAAGCTTGGTATCGCTTGAGTGGGTAAAAAGGGATATCGGCTGTCCGTGACGTCATAATTACGAGTGAGCACTAAAAACTTATCTGGAACGCGCTTTGCACTATTCCACCAAAGTCCATCGACTTTATCGAATGCATGGCGAGTTTGAGATCGCTCTTGAGCGCCGAGTTGCTTCAAGGCGATAGGAATGAGAGATTCTAAAGATTGTGAGAATATCGCAAGCGATTCAGCACGACCTTGTAAAATCAGTGAGCTTGCCAGCCTTGCTCCTACTAGGTTTGAATATAAGTCTTCAGGTGAAAACGCAGAGATGCCTTCGGAAAATCCGGGGACTGACTGATACCCATACCATTGTGCAATCTCATGCCAAGCCGCTAACTGGAAAGCAAGCTTTGCGGCTAAGTAAGTACTTAACGTGTAGCGTTCAGCGGGTGAGGCGGGTGGTGTAAAGGCTGAGAAATGAATCTGCCGGCTCGCGAGCTCATGATTCAGCGTTAGCGTCCATTCCTCCCCCAGCTTTGGGTAAATTTGGCTAAAGAGATAGAGCGTATAATCGGCGGTATCTCTGACATGGGCAATATCAATAAATCCACCTTCAGTGGTATAAATCAATCCCACTTTTTCTTTACTGATCCCTAATAAATCAGCGGCGGCAGAAAAATAGCTATCATTATAATGATGTTGACCCAGATTATCGGCTTCAACCACATTATCAATGGTATAGAAAGGAACAGGAATGCCAGCCACTTCAGCTTGCAGATCATAACCAAATGCGCAACAGGCTCGCAGTCCTTGAGGCGCGTCTAAGTTTTGTAGTACTGGCCAAGCTTGCTCGGCTTCCTCATGGGAAACTGTCTCTAGATTAATACGAGCGGCAGGCAAGTTCAGCTCTTCGCGAGTTTGACACGCGACGAGCATCAATAATATAGATGAAGTGATTAGCAGCTTAATCATTAGAAAGACTCACCGACTTGGAAATAGACCCCAGTACTGTTACGACCGACACCAAAATCCAGCCGAACATTCATTCGTGGTTTAAATTCAAAACGATAACCTACACCTGCGCTTGGTAACCAGTGACCTGAACCTAATTCAGAAGGGGAATCGCTCATCGTTCCCGTACCTAACCAACCCACAATCCCATGCCGCCAGTCCAATTTATGGCGTAACTCTACTTGGCTGGTAAAAATATTATTGTCCCGATAGCGACCTTCATAGTAGCCCCGCATACGATTACTGTTACCTAATAAAGAAAGCTGGTTCCATGGAACATCCCCAGTCGTAAAACGGGCATAGTTATCAACTGCTACGACAGTTTTTTCTGTGAGCTCATGGTAATAGGCATACTGCAACTGAGTCGCTTGAAAACGGGTATCACTACCAAGGTTCGGTGAAAAATAGGTATAGATGACTTCGAGAGTTTGCCCATGATGTGCGTTGGGCAAAAAGTCTCGGGTATCATAGCTATAATAGGCGCTAACACCAGAACTGATCACCGAACGCCCGCCAACGGACTGCGAAAAGTAAGCTTTTGCCCCTTCATCGGGGTCGCTGGCATTGATCGACGAAAAATTCCATCCCAGTCCCACATAGGTGGCATCGGTTAGCTTATATAAAGCTCTTGGGGTGATTTTAAACTCTTGAGAGTGATATTTTTCTTTATTACCGTCATTTTTACCCGCCGCGTAACCTTTGCCCCAGTAATAAGTTGGAACATTGTTGATGGTACCAGACAAAAATAGTCGCCACTGGTCGTGATCCACAAAGTTATAGTTGGTGAAGTTCAAACCAAATGCGCCAGTAGATGAGGCAAAACCACTTAAACCGATAGAGGAGGGCTGAGTTTCAGTATCTTGTTTATCGAGACGATACAAGCCCACTAAAGCGGTTCCAATACCTAACCCCATTTCAGGGGTATAAAAAGGTCCCGGTAAAACGCCCCAGTCGATAGTTTTGGATTCATCAAAGCTGTTTTCGCCCCCAAGCTCGCTGAGCCAACCATCAATTTGCTCACGTTCAGGAAGGATTTGTGCTTGAGAGGAGAACGCAACAAGAAGGCTGAGCAGTGTCAGCCTATACCCGTGTTTCTGTGGAAACATTAAAAACGGAACTCGCCTGAAATAAAGAAGCTATTACGGTTGTTAAAGCCCACTTCGGTCAGAACGTTAAAGTTACGGGTTAACTCAACGCGAGCCCCGACGGTATTGTTCCGTTTATGCGCAAGGTGTTGTTTAACGTCGAATTTCATTCCAGGATCATCAAGGGCATTAACAAAATCTTGGAAATCAGCAGGAAGATTCAGATTGTTAACATTCCCTTGAAAACGCTGGGTAATATCTTGGTACATAGCACCTGTCCAAATTTGGACTTTGGTATTACCTTGGCCAGCGATAAGTGGGTCAAATGTAAATTCATAACCAATTCGAGGGCTAATGACTAACGCTTTGATATCCCCATCAAGAATATCTAAGTTAGTTTTAGAATAGTTCAAGTCAAAGGTTGTAAAGAAATTATTATATCCACCGGCCAGTGTGAATCCTGCGCCATAGGTTTTACCTTTAAAATCTAAGTCAAATGGCTGACCTTCTAAAAATTTTAATGGCAGTTTTGCAAAACCTAGATCAAAGGTGCCACCATTGAGCTTTGTACGCGATGTGCCTTTAGTATGACCATATAAACCATAAACATTTAAGAATGGAAAAACCCATGAATCGATTCTGAGGGTGTGGCTTTCACTTTTTTCACGTGTATGACCCGCATCAATGCTCAGTGCTTTTGCTGTCTCTGGGTTTTTGGGCATAATAAAGCCAATCGAATCAACTACAATATCTTGTCGCAGGTTCATATAGCTGTAACCAACACCAAAAGGTTCCGGCAGGTCATAACCTCTAGCGCGTGCTTCATCTCCCCAAATAGGCAATACACGGGATTCAGTCGTCGATGAACGTGTGATCCCGCCTTCGCTATTATTTTTAGGGACACCGGATTCACTCATACTTAATGAAAATAGTGGTGTGTCACTATCGGCAAAACTGGCAGGAATTGCCAGACAAGATGAAAAAAGCAGCGCTACGCTGTATTGAATGCGTGTCATCATGGACTCAATGATTAGTAGAATAGAATGAAGAAAATAAAAACTTATCTTAAGTTAATTAATTTACAGTTATCGACAAAAGTTTAGCATATATGGCAATTGATCATATGGCTCATGGTGCTTTTTTTATGATATTTTGCTGCCAAAAATGGAGATTATCAATACGCTAGGTGTGATTGAAATAGTGGGTAAATGTGACTGAGGCGCTAGTGATGGTGCCGAAATTGAGTGTACTTCAGCACCATGAAAGAAAGGTATTATTTGCTGTTTTTCTGATGGAATTGAACACGTTCGTGGAAGTATTCTTTTAAATGCGCTTCCATGCTGTGAATTTTTTGTTCCAGCGCATTAATTAAAACATCATCATTGTTCATATCAAAAACGCGCTTCATTGCGAGGTCATCAATATATTCTTTTTGTTTCTCAGATAAATCAGCCATGCTTAAAACCTCTAGTTTCAAAACCTATATAAGAAAGGGACCAACGATGTTGGCTATGTTGATTCTCATTGTGCCTCAGTGAATACAGGATGAAAAGTGGAATTACGTGGCATCAAATAATGATGATTGGTGTGTTTAGTTCAAATATAAGAAATTAAATACCTATCTGATTGGGTTAAGAATAATCACAATATTCTTACATAATATAAGCTGATATCCTCCGGTGAGATAATAAATAACAGGGAAAAAATAGTGAACAATAAACAACAATACCTTGATATTGCTGCTGGCAATGGAGAAAAAGAAGCCTCGATGATGGTGGCTATTCCTGCGTCAGAGTTAACCTCCCTACACATTGAACAGCGTCTTGAAGAACAAACTTATTTTACTGACGGTGAAATTGATTATCTTCCTGATGAAGATGGCGGCGGCTTTTTCTTTACCTGTAAACGTGGAGAAGAGGATTTACGCTTTTATATCTCTTTAGTCGAAAGTGATCCGGAATACACCATTAACCCTTATTTTGCGACAGATCCTATTAGCCAAGAGCTGTATGCGCAAGCGAGTTCTGCACCACAGGCGGTGGTGGTTGAATGCTTATTCCAAGAAAAACCCTTAGTGAGCTACCTCCAACAACTGAAAATTATCCAAATTTTAGTACCGGATTTATTATTGGGCTTGGATATCTCCGCAGCAGGTAAAGTTTTTACTCGCGAATGGCTTAATTTTCAATTAGTTGATGATTTGATGCCGAGTATTGATTCTTTATATGTGGTACACGCAATTTACGATCATGATGAAAACTCAGAAGATTCAGCACCAACCAAATATTGGTTCCATACACATGGTTTAGCACGTTGTGGTTTATCAGAAGCTGAAATCATTATTCCGCACCCTATTGCATCCTATTACGGGATCCCTGAGTTATTCTGGAGCTTTGTCAATAACAGTATTACCAACGGAAAAATCGACTTTAATGAGCCAATCTTTATTGGGCAAACGCAAACGGGTTATGAATATCTCGTGGCGGTACCTTTTGAAGAGGGGCTGCGACATGTGGGTGAATCCACACCGATTGATAATTTAAAACCACTGGAAGAGATGAATTTTGAATTCGGTGATGCCAACTCTGAGCGTTTTATGGGGGATTGGCACGATCGTGACGAATCTCATCAACACCCTTCGGTGATGTTATTCCGCGTAACCCAAGAAAATCCAACCTTGGAAAGTTTCTTTGAAGGGTATGAAGATCAGCGCGCGATGATGTTTATGCGCACTGATGAAGAGACCGCGGATATGTCTAGCAAGGCGAGACTACGTTGGGAATATTTCACGCACATGCTAGATAATTATGGTCCAAAGCCGGTTGTACCGAAAAAAGGTTTGTTTGCGAAGCTGCTCGGAAAATCGGAAAATCGGAAGAAGAGGAAGAGTCAGAATGGCGCTTCTTAGTCAAATGTGGCATTAGTTACCAAGATGAAGAGGGTGATGAAGGTCACGAGCATATGTGGTTTGAGCCACTGACATGGAAAGGCGACCAATTTGAAGGTTGTTTAATTAACCAACCGTTTTACGTAGAAACCATGGAAGAAGGGGGGGTTTACCCTCTGACTCGTGAAGATATCACGGATTGGACCCTATATTATCAGGACGGCAGCTATACTCCTGATACAATCTACAAACTTCTTAGTGGTGCCCAAGTTCATTAATGCGGATTGGGCACTGAATTTAGTGCCCTTTTTTATGAGCTAAGTGTGATAATGACCCAACCTGAACTGTACCAATACGCCCTATTTCTACTTTCTCGACGCGATTATGGTAAAGCGGAATTATTTGCTCGCATGAAACGCCGTATGTATGAAAAAAATGACGGTATTATTGATGAGCAATTGATTGAAGGGGTGGTAGACAAACTTAGCGAACAGCATTTTCTGGATGATAACCGTGTTGTGTCATTGTTATTGCAAGGGTATGCGCGCAAAGGGTACGGACCTTTGCGTATTAAACAAGAGATGCGCCAAAAAGGATTTACTGAATCGTTGGTCGAACACCATCTTTCTGAGCTTGATGTGGATTGGTTCGAAAAAGCCGCAGACGTTCGTTGTAAAAAATTTGGGGATGACATTCCAACGGATTTCAAAGAGAAAAGTAAGCAAATTCGTTATCTGCAATACCGTGGTTTTTTTGGTGACATGATTTTTGAGCTATTTTCGCGTTAATCTTTGCAGTTAATCCCATGCTGTTTAGATTGTTATTCTCTTGATAATAACCCCCTGTAATATAACTTGGATTTCTATTATTTGACTTTAGTTTAAATAATAAAGGCTTCTGAGTTTCATTTCTTTCTTAGAATAAAAAAATATTATTTTTTTAACTTGTTTTTTTATCTATTTCTAGATTAAAAATATTGCCCAATATGATCATTATCAGTGTATTTCGCTTTTTTTTTAGGCAGAGTACCACCAATAATTACAAAATGAGACAGGCAGGAGAAACACATGATTGAGCTCTTAATAGGCGTAATAGTCGCCGTTGGAGTCGGACGCTATATAATAAAGGGTTACTCAGCAACAGGGGTATTAATGACAGGGGGTATTTTACTCCTGATTATTACCGCTTTGATGGGTAAAAGCATTTTACCAGAATCAGTGAAAGCAACGGGATGGCGTGTTACTGATATTCTGGAATACATTAAATTCTTATTAATGAGCCGAGGTGGTGACCTCGGTATGATGATCATGGTGCTATGTGGGTTTGCTTCTTATATGACGCACATTGGCGCAAATGACGTAGTGGTTAAAATTGCCTCTAAGCCATTAAAAATGATCAACTCGCCTTACTTACTGATGGTTGCCGCTTATATTGTGGCGTGTTTGATGTCACTGGCAGTATCCTCTGCAACGGGCTTAGGGGTGTTATTAATGGCGACCCTATTCCCGGTCATGGTGAATGTCGGGATCAGCCGCGGTGCAGCGGCGGCTATTTGTGCGTCACCTGCAGCAATTATTTTGGCTCCAACTTCAGGGGACGTTATCCTCGCGGCAAAAGCCGCTGAAATGCCACTGATTGATTTTGCCTTCAAAACCACACTACCTATCTCCATCGCAGCGATTATTGCGATGTCGGTAGCTCACTTCTTCTGGCAGCGTTTTCTTGATAGAAAAGAACATGTTAAAACAGAAATGTTGGATGTGAACGAAATTAAAACTCATGCCCCAGGTTTCTACGCCATCTTACCATTCACCCCAATCATTGGTGTTTTGGTGTTTGATGGTAAATGGGCTCCAGAGCTGCATATCGTCACGATTATTGTTGGCTGTATTATTATGGCGGCAGTCATTGAATTCATTCGCAGTTTTAGTGCAAAACATGTCTATGGCGGCTTAGAAGTTTGCTATAGAGGGATGGCGGATGCATTTGCTACCGTTGTGATGCTGTTGGTTGCCGCGGGTGTCTTCGCGCAAGGCTTAAGCACTATCGGCTTTATTAAAGGATTGATCGACTTAGCTCAATCTTTTGGCTCTGGCGCCATTGTCATGATGATTGCGCTGGTGGTTATCACGATGTTAGCGGCGATGACAACAGGTTCAGGGAATGCGCCATTCTACGCATTCGTTGAATTGATCCCGCACTTAGCGAAACAAATGGGGGTTAACCCAGCTTACTTAGTGATTCCAATGTTACAGGCGTCTAACTTAGGTCGTACATTGTCTCCTGTTTCTGGTGTGGTGGTTGCGGTATCGGGGATGGCAAAAATCTCACCATTTGAAGTGGTGAAAAGAACGTCAGTTCCTGTATTAGTTGGGCTTATTGTTGTTGTGATTGCCACTGAGATCTTAGTGCCGGTTTATTTGTAATCAAATAGGGGCATTATCAAATAATATGGCTAGAAATTATTCTGGCCATATTATTATCGATATTTATTTCGATAAAACGTATGTTGAAAAGAAAAAAACACGATATTTTGGTGGGTATTGTTTGGGTGTTTTCAATCAAACGATAAAATTTATTTGCGATTATTAACAAATTGCCATTTTTTAAAACTCAGTTATGAGATCTACACCAAAAAGCCAGAAA
>NZ_JAMPSW010000093.1:0-14713 GCF_028484855.1 Providencia sp. PROV033
AATAAAAATCTAGCTCTAACTCTCAAGAACTGGTAGCAGAACAAAAGAAAGGCAAAAATATCCGGTCAAAAGGATTTTTTAAAGAAATCGTGGCTAGAAAACAAAGAGAACATGATTTTACTGAAAATGAATCTAAGTAATTACTGAGATTAATGACTAAACCGCTTTTAGTTAGTATGGTTAAAAGCGGTTTATAAATAAATGCTGTAAATTACCGTCTCTACAACGCATTCAATAAATCATTCAATCCTTTATTTTCTTCTTTTTTCAAAAAGTTACCAATTGCTTCTTTAGCTTGAGTTCGTAGCTCATTACGCAGTAATTTTTCCACATCCAATTGATACTGTAAGTTATTCCAACCACCGTAAATACGCAGTGGAATATTCATACTACGCAACTGCTGAACTAAACGAGAGTCACCAGCCCATCCGCCGAGAATGTTTACGCCTAAATTAACATCGATGGTTTCTTTTGGTATATTCACGCGCCCCTGCCCTGTAATATTCAACAGTGAAGACGTTGCTTTAAGAGAGGAAATATTCATATTCCCTTTATTGAGATATCCCGACACCGTGAATAAATCCACTTCTGTGAAACTATTGGTATCTGTTGGCATATTGATTTTATTAGTAAAACGGGACACCGATTGTTGGATCAACTGTGGAATGTTTAAATCCGCCAATTTAGCGTTGCGTAGCTCAAAATTAACCGGTCCTTGCCACTGATTTTTAACCGCATAATCATCGTAGCCAATACCGGATAATGCGGCATTTAATGAGATAATCCCGCTCAGTTTTTCAGGCATACTAAATGCCTTTAATACCGGAGTAAGATTAATATTACTAAATACAGGTTTTGCCGAAACCTGCGCAGGAATAGCGCTGTAGTTAATGGTTACGGGCAGTGAGAATTGCCCACCGAACGCATTGCCCTCTAACTGAGAAATGGTTAAACGTGGTGTTTGGTTATCACCCTTAATTTTTACCCCGGTCATCGACATACCGCGGTAAATCAGTGTATCCATTGAGACATTAAATTGAGCAGTAAACCCGTTCAGCCCCGTTAAATCATACTTCTGCATGTTGGAACCAGAAATCACCGGTTTGACTCCTACACGCTCATTATTACTAACGGTATTTTCAGATGCGGCACTGGCTGTATTAGATTTACCTGCCGCAGGAGCTTGCCCAATTAATCTATCGAGATTCAAAGAAGGCGAGGATAAATTAACATTCACATCTGGAATATCAGTTAAATTTGCGCTTATTGTTCCTGTTAATTCACTTTCATTCGCTTGAATGAAGATGTTATCAAGGCTAATTGCACCTGAATTAGATTTTGTATACAGAAAATCTGAGATTATTTTGCCACTAATCCCATTTTCAGGTAAATCAACACCACTGAGTTGGTAATCAAACTGAGTAATTTTCCCACTCACTTGCTGAGATAATTTAGATAAATCGATATCTGATTTAATATCAAAATTAAATTCTTGCTGGTTTTTATTTAAATTACCGCTGAATTTCAGCGCAACTTGTTTATCGTCACTTTTCTTCAGTGACAAATTAATATTGCGTAAATTGTATTCGTCTTTCGGAGTTTGCCAAATAACTAAGCTGTTGGTGATATCAATCTTACTGATATCTAATAACCATTTGCTCTTATCGGATGTGTCTGCTGGTACTTGGCTGCCACCTGGAGCAACTGGGGTATTGACTGTGGCAACAGGCTCACTTTCTGGTGTTTTTCGGATCACCGCACCATCAATGACAATTTGCTCAACAGATAAGCGATGGGAGATTAATGGCCATAAATCAACATCTAAGCGCATATTATCTGCACTTAAAACAGGCTGACTGGCGTTAGGTGCAGTCACCGAGATAGGACCGGTAATAATGCTTAATGTTGGCCATACATGCCAACGCATATCACCTTTGAAATCAAGTTGGTAACCACTTTTCTTCTCAACTTGTTGAACGAGGTAGCTTCTAAAGTCATTCGGATTCACTAACATCACTAAGGCTGTTAGCCCAGCGACTACCACCACAAGTAAAATAATCAGCGTCGTTAAAAACCGTTTCATTCATCCCTCTCTTTTACTTTATTTGTTACGCCCTTCGCCTGTCATTCCTTGACGCTAGCGACCGCTTACCTCTTCAAACTCCATAGAAGAGGCGAGCTCACCTGTTATCGTATCAGCTAGTCTTCACTGATACGGCTGCCAACGGCACCTTGCTGGTTTTTATATTTTGCATCTTGTCGGCTATTATAAGGGCGATCGGCACTGCCTGATAATGGCTCAAAGCTCAGAGCACCAATTACCATGCCAGGGCGTAATGCCAAAGGTAATTTACCTGAATTATAAAACTCTAACACAATTTGTCCACGCCAACCGGGATCAATCCGGTGAGCCGTGACGTGGACCATTAGCCCAAGTCTCGCCAAAGAAGAGCGACCATCCAACCACCCCACTAAATTGTCGGGTAGCGTAACCGATTCTAGCGTAACAGCTAACGCCAACTCGCCAGGATGAAGGAAGAAAGGTTCGTCCTCTTTAAGAACAATTTCATCGCTCATTACACGGTCTAGCGCCGCGTTCACTTCATCTTTTGGTCCACTAAGGTCAATAAATGCCGCTGTATGTCCGCGAAAAACACGAAATTGGTTCCCAAGACGAACATCCGCAGTCGCTCCGTTGATCCTTTCAACGGGCGGACGTGGGCTAATAACAAGTCGACCTTCATCCATCCACTGAATTATATCGCGGTCACAAAGACGCATGATCACTTTCCCCCTTCATTATTTTATATATTCATGGCAGCTTATCGCTGGTGATATTCGAGGCGATTAGTCCTGACAGAATTCACCAATTTTCGCTTTCAAAATATCAATTGCCACACGATTTTTACCACCACGAGGTACGATAATATCGGCATATTGCTTCGATGGTTCAATAAATTGTAAGAACATTGGACGCACTGTTTTATTGTACTGTTCAATGACGGAATCTAATGTTCTTCCTCTTTCATTAACATCACGTTTAATACGACGCATTAAACAGATATCCAACGGAGTATCCACAAAAATAGAGAAATCCATCTCTTCGCGTAAACGCTTATCTGTTAATAATAGGATACCTTCAATAATAATAACCTTTTTCGGTTTAAAACTGACGGTTTGCTGCTTGCGAGTATGAGCGACATAGTCATACTGAGGAATTTCGACGGCTTGACCACTTTTCAGTGATTTGAGGTGTTCATAAAGTAAACTATGATCCATGGAGTTTGGATGGTCGTAATTCACCTTGAGTCGTTCTTCCATAGGAATATCTGTTTGATCTTTATAGTAACAGTCTTCTGGAATAACACCGATATTATGATCACCAACCTTTTCTCTTAATTCCCGATATAAGGTGCTTGCAATAAGGCTTTTGCCAGATGCAGAAGCGCCAGATATACCTACAATGGTACAGTGATGCGATGTGTCAGTCATAAAATGGTAACCTGGTTAAAAATTTTAGAAATGAAATGCATAACATCGAAGTGTTATGGTTGGCGGGAATTATAGGGTGTAATGGTGCGCTGTACCAGCCTATCTCGTCAAAGACTGATAAAAAACGCACCGATTATTTATTATCTTCGATTTAAAACTGCTTACGCCCTTCTAAGGCTGCAATTCGATTCTCAATGGAAGGATGGGTAGAAAAAACAGAGTCACCTTTATTAAAGATATATGCCGCCTGACGATACGCTTGTCCAGTACTTTCATCATCATAATCATGCTTTTGATGATCCCCCGAAATTTTCTTCAATGCGCTGATCATCGCTTGGTTATCTGACGTTAAATCCACGGCGGCAGCATCTGCCATATATTCTCGAGTACGCGATAAATAAAAATAGAGCACTTTCGTAATAATCGGTAATAGGATATTTAGCAACAATAAGATTGTCTGTGCCTTGTTTGCTGAATTATTGCGACTACGCCCTGCTGAACGAATAAATAATTGAGCAAAAACGTTCGTTACCGTCAAAATAACATTCGCTAAAATTCCCACATACAATGTTAATTTAGAATCGCCATGGATAATATGCCCTACTTCATGGGCCATTACGGCCTGAACTTCTTGACGATTTAGCGTTTGCAATAATCCTCGAGTCACCCCAACTAACGCATTACGCTGGTTCCACCCTGCGGCAAATGCATTGGGTTCATCTGTATCTAAAATATACAGACGCGGCACATAGCGTAATGTCGCACTTAAGCTGAGCTCTTCTAAAATATTGAATAGCTGTCTTTCTTCCGGGGTTGAAGCTCCTTCTTGGGTGATTTCCTTTGCATTCATTCCTGCAAGCATCAATTTATGCCCAAAGAAATGAATATAAAGTAAACCTAGAAATGTCAGCCCAAGAATAATAAACGTTGCCACAGGCAGTTGTTGTAATGTCGCAAATGCGATCAGATTAGCTGTGAAGTCCATTCGCTCATCTGGGTGTGTTGCCGTATCTGCCAGCAAACCAATGACTAGCATCAAAACAATGTAACTCATCACAACTAACCGAGTACGGATATTGTTTTTACGTATAACGTTTCTAAAATCCATAATTAAACCCTGCCAATGGCAACATCCATTTAATCGAAGTTAATACGACGAGATTCTTCCGTTTTGATATCAGCTTCGTCTAAACGCCAATACTCTTTGTTGATTTTTAGGCTAGGAATAATGCCAACAATTAATGCAGCAGGCATAGAGGCAATATAAGCATTATATGTTTCTAAAGAGCGGTTATAACCACGTTTTGCGAAAGAAAGTTTATTTTCAGAAGAGACGATCTCTTCTTGCAAGTTTGCCATAATTGCATCAGATTTCAGCTCTGGATACGCTTCAACCGCTACGTTAATAGCACCACTGCTCACCATTTTAGATAATGCATCCTCTGCTTCTCGAGCTTTATCCCCTGTCGCATTCTGAGCTTGGCTTCTGAGTTCAGTGATTTTGGTAAAGACTTCCGTTTCATGGCTTAAATATTTTTTGACTGTTGCCAATAAGCTATCAAACACCTTACCGCGGCGATCTAATTGCACAGAAATCTCTGTTTCACTAGAAACCACCGCTTCACGTAGTGCAACGATACGGTTATAAAAATAAATAACGATCAGCACCAGTACGACAATAAAAATTAAAAATTTCATAATCACCTTTTAGGCATTTGCCATCAGAATAAAGACTGAATGTTCAATCTCGCTAATTTTCAGGCTTGGAACTTTATTTATCGGTCATTCTACTCAGCCCGTAATAATAAAGGAACTGTTTGAGAAGAAATCAGAACAATCAAGGAATCAGATTTTATGGCAATAAAAAAGGCTACTTAGTCATTATTACTAAATAGCCCTTTATCAAGACAGCTTAATTACACAGCGCGGAAAGAGATTTCCGTCGGGATCTTATCCCCTTCCCAATACATCAATGCAGAGATGTTAGACGCAATTTCGCGATAGATATCAGCGAACTCGCCTTCAGGGTCGCGCATTACGGTTGGCTGACCACGGTCTAAGTCTTCACGTAATGAAATATGCAGCGGAACCTGACCTAGCAGTTTAGTGTTGTATTTCTCAGCCAATTTTTCTGCACCACCGGTACCGAAAATAGGCTCTACATGACCACAGTTACTACAAATATGTGCGCTCATATTTTCAACAACACCCAGCACTGGCACGTTCACTTTTTTGAACATGACAATCCCTTTCATCGCATCTACTAAGGCAATATCTTGCGGCGTGGTCACAACCACTGCACCTGTCACTGGAATATTTTGTGACAGAGTGAGTTGGATATCACCGGTTCCCGGTGGCATATCGATGACCAGATAATCCAGATCCGGCCATAAGGTATCTTGCAGCATCTGCATTAAGGCTTTACTCGCCATTGGACCACGCCATACCATCGCGTTGTCATCCGTCACTAAGTAACCAATAGAGTTAGTCGCTAAGCCATACGCCATAATTGGCGCCATGTGTTGTCCATCTGGAGACGTTGGGCGCTCCAGAGTCGTTCCTAACATGTTAGGAATTGAAGGTCCGTAGATATCCGCATCAAGGATACCCACTTTAGCCCCTTCTTGTGCCAACGCTAACGCTAAGTTCACAGAGGTACTGGATTTACCCACACCACCTTTGCCTGAACTGACCGCAAGAATATTACGCACCCCGTTAATGCCTGGTAAGTCATTAGCACGTTTGAGAGTGGTAATATCGTGGCGTAATTTCCATTCAACGGCATGGGCACCTGTCAATTGCTTTAACTCAGCTGTTTTTTCGCTGATCAGCGTTTGGAACGGGCCTTTCCAGACGAATGGCATAACGAGTTCGACATGCAACACATTGTCCAACAGCGCACAACGATGCAATGCTTTGATTGAAATCAGATTGCGCTTGAGAGTTGGGTGTGTAAATGAAGCCAAAACAGTGGAGACTTGTTCAGTCAGCAGTTCTGGTTTGTTCTGCTCGGGGGATTTATCGTTCATCCCGGCTCCTTTATTTTCTTTTTTGTAACTACACATTTTTGACTACGTTGCATGATAGCAGAGAACGAAAAAAATAGTGACCGCCTAGCGAATGAAAAACCACAAACAGTAAAAATTTGTTTCCACCTAGCATTTTTTCCCAATAATTGCCGATTAATATTTTATTGCCCTAGCGACATTTTTATTGATCGGTTAACATCAAAGACCCTTTATTAATAATGGAAGTAAGAAAGTTACTATGTCTCAAGTCGCGAATAAATTACTGGTAACCTGTGCGTTACCATATGCTAACGGTTCAATCCATCTCGGTCATATTCTGGAGCACATTCAGGCTGATATTTGGGTCCGTTATCAGCGAATGCGCGGCAAAGAGGTTCATTTCATCTGTGCTGATGACGCGCACGGAACACCGATCATGCTAAAAGCTCAGCAACTATGTATTACGCCTGAAGAAATGATCGCTGCAATGAACCAAGAGCATCAGGACGATTTTGCTGGTTTCCAGATTAGCTACGATAACTACCACTCAACCCATAGCGAAGAGAACAAAGAGTTATCAGAACTGATTTATGGCAAGTTAAAGAACAATGGTTTCATTAAGAATAAGACCATTTCACAACTTTACGACCCAGAAAAAGGCATGTTCCTGCCTGACCGTTTCGTAAAAGGTACTTGCCCGAAATGTAAAGCGGAAGATCAATACGGTGATAACTGCGAAGTCTGTAGCGCAACCTATAGCCCAACAGATCTGATTAACCCACGCTCAGTGGTTTCAGGTGCAACCCCAGTTATCCGTGAAACTGAACACTTTTTCTTTGACCTCCCTGCATTTAGCGACATGCTGCAAGCATGGACTCGCTCTGGCGCACTGCAAGAACAAGTCGCGAATAAAATGCAAGAGTGGTTTGAATCTGGTTTACAACAGTGGGATATCACCCGTGACTCCCCGTATTTTGGTTTCGAAATTCCCGATGCACCGGGTAAATATTTCTACGTTTGGCTGGATGCGCCAATCGGCTACATGGGCTCGTTTAAAAACCTGTGTGACAAACGCAGCGATTTAAACTTTGATGAGTTTTGGAATAAAGATTCAAAAACCGATCTTTACCATTTCATCGGAAAAGATATCGTTTATTTCCATAGCCTGTTCTGGCCAGCAATGTTAGAAGGCAGTAACTTCCGTAAACCAACTAACTTGTTTGTTCACGGTTATGTCACCGTTAATGGTGCAAAAATGTCTAAGTCTCGCGGTACATTTATTACCGCTCGCTCTTACTTAGACCATTTCGATGCTGACTGCCTACGTTATTACTATGCAGCAAAACTCTCTTCACGCATCGACGATATCGACTTGAATTTGGAAGATTTCGTACAGCGTGTGAACAGCGATATCGTTAACAAAGTGGTGAACTTAGCCTCGCGTAACGCGGGCTTTATTGCTAAACGTTTTGCTGGCAAATTATCTGCAAACCTTGCAGAACCCGAGCTATATCAACAATTTGTCGATGCTGCAAAAGTCATCGGTGACGATTTCACCAACCGCGAATACGGTAAAGCAGTCCGTGAAATCATGGCATTAGCTGATATTGCTAACCGCTATGTGGATGAAAAAGCACCTTGGGTCGTCGCGAAGCAAGAAGGCAAAGACCAAGAGCTGCAAGATATTTGCTCAATGGGAATTAACCTGTTCCGCGTATTAATGACTTACTTGAAACCAATTCTGCCAAGCTTAACCAAGCGTGTGGAAGAGTTCCTGAAAGTTGAATTAACGTGGGATGCCATCAACACACCACTACTGAACCACGATGTAGCGCCATTTAAAGCGTTATTTAACCGTATTGAATTAGCAAAAGCAGAAGCGATGGTAGAAGCGTCCAAGCAAAGTGCTCAGCCAGCTAAACAGCTGACCGGTCCTCTGGCGGATGATCCTATTCAAGAGACCATCACATTCGATGATTTCGCTAAAATTGATTTACGTATTGCGTTAATCAAGCAAGCAGAATTCGTTGAAGGTTCAGATAAATTGCTAAAATTACAGTTAGATATCGGTGGAGAGACTCGCCAAGTGTTCTCTGGTATCCGCAGTGCTTATCCTGATCCAAAAGTCTTGGAAGGTCGTTTAACGGTGATGGTGGCTAACCTTGCACCACGTAAAATGCGCTTTGGTATCTCCGAAGGTATGGTGATGGCGGCAGGTCCTGGTGGTAAAGATATTTACTTACTGAGCCCAGATAATGGTGCGCAACCAGGTATGCAAGTTAAATAAGTCATGGATTGTCGTTCGAGAAATTGAACGACAAACTTAGACCATATCAATATAAAACGGAGCCACTTCAGTGAGCTCCGTTTTTTTATGGGTTTTTATTTGTGATCTCTGGCACAATTTTAAAGTTAATTGTATGATGAATGCCTGTCGAGTAATAGGACAAGTCCCATGTCATTAAAACAAGTATTGAACACCGGATGGCAATATTTGCGAGCCTTCGCAATACTTTACCTCTGCCTGATTATCGGAAATGTGATTTCCACGCTGCTTCCTTTTTCCATTCCCGGCAGTATTGTCGGAATGTTGCTGCTGTTTGTACTACTGGCTTTGCAAATTGTACCCGCTCATTGGGCTCAACCCGGCTGTAGCATCTTGCTGAAAAACATGACTATTTTATTCGTTCCCATTGGAGTGGGAATTATGAATTATTATGATTTACTCAGCCAACAAATGATCCCCATTGTGGTTTCCTGCGTTGCCAGCACCTTGATTGTCATGATCGTTGTCGCGGTTAGCTCCAACTATGTCCATAAAGAACGCCCTATCGTAGGTGTTAAACCTGATGAAGTCCCACTTCCCCCTGAAGAGCCGATTTCTTCAACAATGAATAGCGATAAAACAAAGGGGAAAGAGTGATGTTAGAACATATTTGGTGGTCACTACCATTAACTATCGTTGTTTTCTACTTGGCAAGAGCGCTGTCTATCAAGTGCAAATTGCCCATTCTGAATCCATTATTGCTAACAATCGCCATTATTATTCCGCTGCTGGTTTTGACCAATACCTCTTATGAGCATTATTTTGCGGGAAGCCGATTGTTGAATGATTTATTACAACCCGCTGTTGTTGCTCTTGCTTTTCCACTCTACGAACAAATGCATCAAATCCGTGCACAATGGAAATCCCTGTTTAGTATCTGCTTTGCGGGAAGTATCGTTGCTATGTTTAGTGGAGCCGCGATTGCACTGTGGCTTGGCGCAACACCCGATATCGCAGGATCTGTATTACCTAAATCGGTCACAACACCGATAGCCATGGCAGTTGCCGATTCAGTTGGAGGAATTCCAGCAATCAGCGCCGCTTGCGTACTTTTTGTGGGTATTTTAGGTGCAATGTTTGGCCATAGCCTATTTGATGTTTTGCGTATTCGCACCCACGCATCACGAGGCTTAGCGATGGGCACCGCTTCTCACGCCTTGGGAACTGCGCGTTGTGCGGAAATTAACTACATTGAAGGGGCATACAGTTCATTAGCGTTAATGACCTGCGGGGTGATTACCTCTCTGCTCGCACCGTTTATCTTCCCTGTTATTCTTCACTTATTTAGCTAAACTGAATCAATAAGAGAGGTTACTTACCTCTCTTATGCAAATTTTAATGCAAAAACTTGAGATACATCTCTCATTTAATGAATTTGTTTCATCCATTACAATTACAGAGTGATCACGGTCACATTCAATCCCCCTATGAATTGAATAGAATGAAAACAATTAAATAGGGAGGGTTACTCATGCATTCAAGATTTAAGGCCGCTTGGGCCGAACTTCCAGAAAAGTTACAGTCTGTCCTAAAACCGATTATGGACAAACCCGATTTCTCAGCCATGTTAACCGCTGAGCAAGTAAAGCAAATTAAAGCTGAGAGTGGATGCACGGACAGTGAACTCGCTTTTTCATTATTACCTTTCGCTGCGGCTTACGCTGTCACACCTATTTCTCGCTTTAATGTAGGCGCAATCGCTTGCGGGAGCAGTGGTAATCTCTATTTCGGCGCAAATATGGAATTTAACCATGTTTCTATTGGGCAAACGATTCATGCCGAACAATGTGCCATTACTCATGCATGGTTAAAAGGCGAAAAGCAATTAACCTCCATTACCGTGAACTACACGCCTTGCGGTCACTGCCGACAATTTATGAATGAACTGCGTGAAGGCGGTAAGATTATGGTGCATTTACCAAAACGCCAAGCTGCGACGCTTCATGATTATTTGCCAGATTCTTTTGGTCCATCAGACCTGAATATCACTACATTGCTACTCGATAATGTGGATCATGGGTATAAAAACCAAAGTCGCGATAGATTACTCTCCGCAGCGACTGAAGCCGCTAATCAATCCCATGCACCGTACAGTGAATCTCATTCCGGTATTGCTGTGCAGTTAAAAGATGGCTCTCTATTTACAGGTCGTTACGCCGAAAATGCTGCGTTTAACCCGAGCTTACCGCCATTACAAGCAGCGCTAATTATGGTGAATTTAGCGGGTAAAGATATTCATGCTATTGAGCAAGCGGTGTTGGTGGAAAAACAAGATGCAACGGTGCAGCAGTGGTGCACTACGGAAAATACCTTGCACGCGTTGGGTTGCCAAAAAGTGGAACGCATTTATTTGGATGAGTCCATTTAAACGTTATTTTATTTAAGCCAGATTCAAAATTTTAAGATTACAACGGCGGTTATTGTGAGTTTATCAACTTCAATAACCGCCGTTTTTTATTGAAACGTTATTGAGTGTTAATAATAATTAAAATGAAAATCTGGATGACGAGCTACTATAGCCACCACTGTAGTTAAATTCAGGTATGCTCGGTGCTTGTGGGATTCTAAAATCTCTATCAAAAGAGCTTGTTGAGTGGTTTATGGAAGACATATGGTCACTAAGGTGCCCAATCATATTTTCAAAGTGATGACTATGTTGAATTCTATCTTCAGGAAAATCTTTAAATCCATCAGTCCCAGGTAAGACAACACTTGGTCGTTCTAGATAATGATTTATTGGCGCTTGCGCATTATCAGGTTTTATTATATCAAGCAGGTTTGTTGTCATCGGTGCTAATTCTCTATCAGGTTCAACTTTTGGATAGATATTTTCCATTATCGATTTATCGACCATATTATGGGGGTAGTTAGTTGATGGAGGGGATATATCTTCCCTATTTATAGGCTGAATTTTAGTTGTTAATGCTGGATTAGATACCCCATAAATATCTAAATCACTTTGAGGTATAACTGCTTTCAATTCATTATATTTAACCGCTATATATTCCTTGAGTGTAGTTCCTCTTTCCGAAAGGTATTCACCAAAGACAGATCCCGTTTCTATCATATTATCTACTGTCGATATAGTATTAGCCCATTCTACAAACATATTAAACTTTTCTTTAGAAGGATTATTTTTAATGCTTATTATCATTTTATCCATTAAGTAAAGACCATACTCAACCTCACTTTGATTACTCCCTGAATTTAATAACATTTCAGAGTATATTTCATCATATTCCTTTAGGGGGATAATTTTTAATGGGATTGATAATGTCCATGCCTCTTTAGGTAGTTTTTCACTCATGAGTGCTTTATCATGTATATCTTCAATATCACGAATAGTAAATTTTTTACGCAAAACTGTCGTTTTTTCATCCCTAAACTTATTAAGTAATTTTTTCCCTGTTTCTAATGCCACACTAAGTTGTATTCTTTTTAAATCATTATGATCTAAAATAATATTATGCTGCTTTGCTTTTTCAATTAAGTAATTTGTTGCCATTTTCCCTGAATAAGAGTCACCTCTAATAAGGCCATTAGGGATTTCTCCATATCGCTCACCATTGGCTTCAAGATAGTTATATAAAACCTGCGGATTCTCTGTTATTTTCATTTCTTCAATAACGTCTTTAGCTTCTTGTAAGTTTAATTAAAATTTAATTTTTTCATTATTATCAAACAATACAGATCGTTTCTTTCTACGATTATGTCTATTTGTATGAACTTCATTTATTAAAAATTTTAATTTTTCTTCTTTCGTTTCCCAAAATAATATATTTTCATTTATCCTACTCCCCATTGATAAGAGAGCATCCTCAGTCAGAATTTCATCAGCATCAACTTCATTAAATACCCAAGGAACGACATCACCTAATACCCTTTCATTTGTTTTTATACTGCCCATGACATCTTTCATTAGTATGGATAATTCTGATTCAGAATTTCTTATCTTATCAAGTTCATCGAATTGTGAATCACTTAATGTTCTATACATTGAAATATAGAACTTCCTAGTCAGCCATGACTTTAGCATCTCTTTGTTAGTATCATCACTTACCATATATTTTTTAATCATCATCTCAAATGTTTTATAATGATGATTAACTTGTTCTTTGAACTCAGTACTAGAGTTTAGTCTATGAGTCCAGAATCCCTTTCTTTCATTTGGTGAAAGCGATTCAAACACTGCATATAAATACCAATCCTCAATATTAAATCGACTTTCAGAGCAAGATTTAATATTAATTAAAATTAGTTCCTCATAATTTACATCCAATATTTCAATAATTTCACCATCAGATTTAATAAGTTTACTTTCAAGTAAATTTAAATATTCATTCGCTAGTTTAAAATCTATTTCTTTAAAATCCTTGTTTCTGGCGTCTTCATCATTCCATGATGAGTCTTCACTAGGAAAATACAGGGAATCCATACCCCAAAAAACCGACTCACTTCCATCTACTCCTGCAAATAAAGCATATCTATCACCTTTATTCGCTAGATACTGATACATTTTTTTCGGACTTTTATCTTCTCTTAATAGTTTTTTAATCGTAATGAGATCATTTTTTGTAAACACCCTACTAGCACTGTATCTTGTATTATTTGACATTTAAAATCCTTTTCTATTTAAGATGAATTATTACAAATCCTTTTGACTTCAATAAAATTTTCCTCCACTGATGCATTTGATTCCACTTTATATTTACTTGAATAGAAGCATCAATTTCCGGAATGCGTGCATTAATATCACAAAAGTAATATTCGTTTTTTATTTGAACCCAATCACAACGAATAATACTCATTACTTCATTTTTATTTTCAGACCAATAAATCCTCCTTTTCATTATATAAGATTCAACTTCATTCTTTATTAAAATATTTTCTTCCTGCTCAACGAAATATAAATCAAGTTCATCATCATAATAAACATCACTTCTTTTACTAAAAAAACCCTCATTAATTGAATTATCTTTAAACATGTTCATTGACGCTGTACTATTCGTCATTGGTATCACCGATATGCGTATCTCCTCTTCATTTAGATCTGGCTTCATTCTATCGACAGGATGCATTTCCGGCCATGTCACCCGTAAAGGTAATATTGTAAAATTAGCATCACACCCTTCTTTATTTTTTACTGCTCTACGATCAAAATAACTATACCCCTCATATTCAGCGATAAAATAAACATAATTTCTAGGTACCTCAACAATATTCCCATTAAACCGCCCACACACAAAACCGGGACGATTATCTGCCATTGATAGAGTTGAAATTAACAAGATAAATATAGAAAAAATGAATTTCACTTTCATATTCATATTCATATTCAAACCCCAATTTATATTGGATATCTATTTTTTATAATAAAAACCTTCATCTACCTTTTTTAGAGTTTTTTCTATTTCAATAACTAAGGGGATTTTTCTCATTCTATTTAACCATCGTTGGCTTTTTTCACGATTTTTCGCATTTTCACTTTTTGCTTCTGATTTCATTTTCAACCATAGGTTAATAAACACTTTTGCTTCTTGCTTTCCTTGGTTTCCAGACATTAAATCTAAAACTTCATTCCAAAGTTTATTTCTATCAACCTCATTTAAAACATCATAGATATCAGCAAAAAACCAAGCATCATAGGGTATTCCTGATGCTTTATGCCCATTTTCATGAATAACAACAGCTTCATGGAATTTAATACCTTCCGTTCTAGTATTATTATTTCCGTTTAATTCAAACCAATTTTTCAAGAAATTTGCATATGCTAAAGACAATTCATAATTATATTTTTCTCGAGTTTCTTTTGATAATGGATTTTTATATTCATCCATAGTCACTCTCATATATTCATGAACAATTAATTTAAATATGCTTTGATTAT
>NZ_JAMPSW010000094.1:0-14239 GCF_028484855.1 Providencia sp. PROV033
GCCATATGGTTCAATAATTGTTAGTAACTAACAAATGAGATGATATTCACTAAGTTAATGTTCACCTATATTACTTCTAAAATTTAATTGGTGTGTTTATTCATTATAAAAATACTTAATTAAAGATATTGTTTTATTCATCAATCATTCAAATAATGATGAAGTTAACGTGTTAACAAAAAATCCCAACTCTATATACAATGAAAAACTTTAATAATTTAGCTGATTTCTATAATAAAAGTTTGCTATGGCCATATCGAAAAATGCTCGAATTACCGACTTTCAAAAAGTGGTTAGGGGAAGATGTTTTAGTCAGGATACTAGATTATGGCTGCGGTGGAGGGGCAATATCTCGCTGGTTAGTAAGCCAAGGATACAAGCATGTTGTTGGCTATGATACCTCAATAGGAATGATAAAAAGCGCTCAAGAACATGAAGCCAGAACACCTAAAAATATTCAATATATTAATGAAATGAGCTCAATCCTCCATTATTCATTTGATGTGGTCATCGCTATCTATCTACTGCCCTACGCGGTCAATAAAGTACATCTACTTACGTTACTCCAAAGCATGTATCAAGCTTTAACCCCTCAAGGGAAAATCATTGCGATAACGCTATCCCCGAATTTTTCGACCGACCCAGAGTACTATCGACCTTACGGTTTTCGCTTAATTGCTCAGGACACCCTACATGATGGCAGCCAGGTGGCTCTAAATATCTGCGAAGCATCTACTGATATCACTCTCCCCACCTATTATTATTCTTTGGAAACCCTAAAGAATAGATTTGAGCAAGCAGGCTTTAGTAACGTCACAACACTCCCCTATTCACCGAGCTTTTCAAACAACGATCCCGCGCTATTGAACTATCTTCAATGTCCCCACTGCATCATTATCACAGCGCACAAAAAGACCCCTTAACTCAATTCAATACACAATAACTTATCGCGAAAATCCCAATAACGGACTTTCTTCTTACACACATACAATGGAGACCCCATGAGTTTAAAACAACGTAGTTTAGCGCTCTTACATACCGCCCGTTTTGTCACTTTTGCCACGCAATGCAACGATCATTCGCCGTGGGCTTCTACTGTAGAGCCTAGAATACTCCTTAATCCATTACGCTTTATTTGGTTTTCATGTCATCAAAGTCAGCATTCCCAAAACATTCGACAAAACCCTCAAGTGAGCGGTTCTCTATTTCGTTATGATTTAATTGAATATCCCGAGATAGGATTGGATGGCGCACAATTTATCGGGCATGCCCGTGAGCTATCTGATGAAGAATGTATCAGTGCTTACTCACATTTTTATCAACTCACACCGTTTGACGATACTCAGCACTTAACAGACATGATTCCCTTAGAACAACTTCAAAAAAATGGGCATTCTCGATTTTATCAAGTAGACATTGAGCAATTCTGGTTGGTTGATATTGAAAGTTGGGTTACACACAAAGAAAATAGACGGGTTTCGGTGCCTCTAAGTTACCTGAATGATGAATAACTCATTGGCAAAAAAAAACCGGTATCTTTCGACACCGGTTCTATTAAGCGATTCTATCAATCAAAAATTATTTCTGATTGTCGCTAGTGAAGCCTGCATTTAACAGTTCAGCTAAGTTCGCTGTTGCCTCGTCTGCGCTAACTTGTGGAGCTTCCACAGCTTCGCTCAGATGACGACGACGGATACGATCTTGGTG
Organism: Providencia sp. PROV033; assembly: GCF_028484855.1. Lineage (NCBI taxonomy): Bacteria > Pseudomonadati > Pseudomonadota > Gammaproteobacteria > Enterobacterales > Morganellaceae > Providencia > Providencia sp. PROV033. The sequence goes on from NZ_JAMPSW010000094.1 coordinate 1,708, forward strand.
ATACGCAAAACCAGTACCCGCAGGGATCAGACGTCCAACAATAACGTTTTCTTTCAGACCGCGCAGTTCATCACGTTTACCTGCTACCGCAGCTTCTGTCAGTACGCGTGTAGTTTCTTGGAATGATGCCGCTGAGATAAAGGATTCTGTTGCCAGAGATGCCTTAGTAATACCCAACAGATCACGATCAAAGTTAGCCGGAATTTTACCTTCAGATTCCAGTTTACGGTTAGAAACTTTAACACGAGAGTACTCAACCTGCTCACCTTCGAGGAATTCAGAGCTTCCTGCATCCGCGATGGTGACTTTACGCAGCATCTGACGAACGATAACTTCGATGTGTTTATCGTTAATCTTAACGCCTTGTAAGCGGTAAACTTCTTGAACTTCGTTAGTGATGTAACGAGTCACAGCATGAACACCACGCAGACGCAGGATGTCATGTGGAGACTCTGGACCATCAGAAACAACGTCACCACGTTCAACGATTTCACCTTCGAATACGTTGAGCTGACGCCATTTAGGAATCATCTCTTCGTATGGCTCACTACCATCTAATGGAGTGATAACCAGACGGCGTTTACCTTTGGTTTCTTTACCAAACGAGATAATACCGCTGATTTCAGCCAGAATCGCAGGCTCTTTCGGACGACGAGCTTCGAACAAGTCAGCAACGCGTGGCAGACCACCCGTGATATCTTTAGTCCCGACGGATTCTTGTGGAATACGCGCTAAAGTATCACCGGCATTGATCGCAATGCCATCATCTAACTGAACAATTGCTTTACCCGGTAAGAAGTACTGAGCTGGCATGTCGGTGTTAGGGATCAGAACATCATTGCCGTTCGCATCGATAACACGCAGCGCAGGACGTAAGTCTTTACCAGCACTTGTACGCTCAGCTGTATCCAGAACCACGATTGAAGACAGACCGGTTAACTCATCAGTTTGACGAGTCATAGTCTGGCCATCAAGCATGTCGGAGAAGCTGATGATACCAGATACTTCACTGACAACTGGCATGGTGTGTGGATCCCAGTTCGCAACGGTTTCACCGCCGATCACTGACGCGCCATCACCTTTGGTTAAGTGTGCACCGTAAGGAACTTTATAGCTCTCTTTAGTACGACCGAATTCGTCAATCAGACGCAATTCTGTATTACGTGAAGTAATAACCAGTTTGCCTTCTGAGTTGGTTACGAATTTCGCGTTAACCAGTTTCAGAGTACCTGTGTTACGAACTTGGATGCTAGATTCTGCTGCCGCACGAGATGCCGCACCACCGATGTGGAACGTACGCATCGTCAGCTGTGTACCCGGCTCACCGATTGATTGTGCCGCGATAACACCGATAGCTTCACCTTTGTTGATGATATGACCACGAGCCAGGTCACGACCATAACAGTGAGCACACACACCGAAGTCAGTTTCACAACTTACAACGGAACGTACTTTCACGCTATCAACAGAGTTAGCTTCTAACAGGTCACACAGTTTTTCGTGTAACAGTGTATTACGTGGAACCAGAATATCAGCTGTACCTGGGATCAGGATATCTTCAGCTGTTACACGTCCAAGTACACGTTCACGCAGTGGTTCTTTAACGTCGCCACCCTCGATAACCGGAGTCATCAGGATACCTTCGTGAGTACCACAGTCATCTTCAGTCACTACCAAGTCTTGAGCAACGTCAACTAAACGACGAGTCAGGTAACCGGAGTTCGCTGTTTTCAATGCGGTATCCGCAAGACCTTTACGAGCACCGTGGGTAGAAATAAAGTACTGGAGAACGTTCAGACCTTCACGGAAGTTCGCCGTGATTGGTGTTTCGATGATGGAGCCATCTGGCTTCGCCATCAGACCACGCATACCTGCTAGCTGACGAATCTGCGCAGCAGAACCACGAGCACCGGAGTCGGCCATCATAAAGATACTGTTGAAAGAAACTTGTTGTTCTTCTTCACCGTCACGGTTGATGACTGCTTCAGTAGACAAGTTTTCCATCATCGCTTTAGCAACACGTTCGTTTGCCGCTGCCCAGATATCGATAACTTTGTTATAACGTTCGCCTGCTGTAACCAGACCAGACTGGAACTGTTCCTGAATTTCTGCAACTTCCGCTTCTGCTTCGGCGATGATTCCAGCTTTTTTCTCTGGAATAACCATATCGTCGATACCAACCGATGCACCAGAACGTGCCGCATAGGCAAAACCGGTATACATGATTTGGTCAGCAAAAATAACGGTTGGCTTCAGGCCCAGTACACGGTAACAAGTGTTCAGCATTTTGGAGATTGCTTTCTTACCTAACGCTTGGTTAACCAGAGAGTAAGGCAGACCTTTCGGTACGATCATCCATAAAATTGCACGACCAACCGTGGTATCAACTAAACCAGTGTTAATCGTAATGTTACCTTCGCTGTCCTTCACTTCTTCAGTGATACGGACTTTAACACGGGCATGCAGTGAAGCATGGCCTGAACGGTAAACACGCTCAGCTTCTTTAGGACCGGCTAATACCATGCCCTCGCCTTTCGCGTTTACACAGTCACGAGTCATGTAGTAGATACCCAATACAACGTCCTGAGAAGGAACGATGATAGGCTCACCACTTGCAGGTGACAGGATGTTGTTGGTTGACATCATCAACGCACGCGCTTCTAACTGAGCTTCCAGAGTCAGAGGAACGTGTACCGCCATTTGGTCACCATCGAAGTCGGCGTTATATGCCGCACAAACGAGTGGGTGCAATTGGATAGCTTTACCTTCGATCAAAATTGGTTCGAAAGCTTGGATACCCAGACGGTGAAGTGTTGGTGCACGGTTCAGCATAACTGGGTGTTCACGGATAACTTCATCCAAGATATCCCAAACAACCGCTTCTTCGCGCTCAACCATTTTCTTCGCAGCTTTAATGGTTGTTGCCAGACCACGTAATTCTAATTTGCCGTAGATAAATGGTTTGAATAACTCAAGTGCCATTTTCTTAGGCAGACCGCACTGATGCAGACGCAGGTATGGACCTACGGTGATTACAGAACGACCTGAGTAGTCAACACGCTTACCAAGTAAGTTCTGACGGAAACGACCTTGTTTACCTTTGATCATATCTGCCAAAGATTTCAGAGGACGTTTGTTAGAACCTGTGATTGCGCGACCACGACGACCGTTATCTAACAGTGCATCAACCGCTTCTTGCAACATACGTTTTTCGTTACGTACGATGATGTCTGGCGCAGCCAGATCCAGAAGACGTTTCAGACGGTTGTTACGGTTGATTACGCGACGATACAGATCGTTCAGATCTGATGTTGCGAAACGACCACCATCCAGTGGAACTAATGGACGCAGATCAGGTGGCAGAACTGGCAGAACGTTTAAGATCATCCACTCTGGTTTGTTACCAGATTGAATGAACGCTTCTAACAGTTTGATACGCTTGGTCAGCTTTTTACGCTTGGTTTCTGAGTTAGTTTCATTTAACTCTTCACGCAGCGTTTCGCACTCGTTCTCAAGATCGAGGTTTTTCAGCAGACCTTGGATTGCTTCCGCACCCATTTTTGCGTCAAATTCGTCACCGAACTCTTCCAACGCATCTAAGTATTGCTCTTCTGTCAGAATCTGTGCGCGCTCAAGGCTGGTCATCCCGCCTTCAACAACAACATAAGATTCAAAGTACAGAACGCGTTCGATATCGCGCAGTGGCATATCGAGCAGCAAACCGATACGGGATGGCAGTGATTTTAAGAACCAAATGTGTGCAGTCGGAGATGCGAGTTCAATATGACCCATACGCTCACGACGAACTTTAGTTTGTGTAACTTCAACGCCACACTTCTCACAAATCACACCACGGTGTTTTAAACGCTTGTACTTACCGCACAAACATTCGTAGTCTTTTACTGGCCCGAAAATACGCGCACAGAAAAGACCATCACGTTCTGGTTTGAACGTACGGTAGTTAATGGTTTCTGGCTTTTTAACTTCACCGAATGACCATGAACGGATCATATCAGGTGATGCCAGAGCAATCTTGATCGCATCAAACTCTTCGGTCTTGGTTTGCGCTTTCAGAAACTTAATTAAGTCTTTCACTAAATGGCTCCTGTCGGAGTTAGACCTGTCAGGTGAGTGCTCGAGGCCACTCTCCCCAAATCCCAGTGCTTACATGGGCCGGAAGGCGAACCTTCCGGCACAAAACGAATTACTCGTCTTCCAGCTCGATGTTGATACCCAGTGAGCGGATTTCTTTCAGCAATACGTTGAAAGATTCCGGCATACCAGGTTCCATCTGATGGCTGCCATCGACGATGTTTTTATACATCTTCGTACGGCCGTTAACGTCATCCGATTTAACTGTAAGCATTTCTTGAAGAGTATAGGCTGCACCGTATGCTTCCAGTGCCCACACTTCCATCTCCCCGAAACGCTGACCACCGAACTGCGCTTTACCACCCAGCGGCTGCTGAGTAACCAAGCTGTAAGAACCAGTTGAACGGGCGTGCATCTTATCGTCAACCAAGTGGTTCAGTTTCAGCATGTACATGTAACCTACGGTTACCTGACGCTCAAATTTCTCGCCAGTACGACCGTCGAACAGTGTAATCTGACCTGAAGTTGGCAGACCGCCCAGTTTCAGCAGTTCTTTAATTTCTTTCTCTTTCGCACCATCAAACACTGGCGTTGCAATTGGCATGCCTTTTCTCAGGTTCTCAGCCAAACGCATAACTTCTTCATCAGAGAAAGTATTTAAGTCAACTTTCTGACGCGGGTCATCACCTAAATCGTAAGCTTTCTGGATGAATTCACGCAGTTTGGCAACTTCTTGCTGCTGTTTAAGCATAGCATTGATTTTTTCACCAATACCTTTAGCAGCCATACCTAAGTGAGTTTCCAGAATCTGACCGATGTTCATACGTGATGGAACGCCCAGTGGGTTCAGAACGATGTCAACTGGGTTACCGTTTTCATCGTAAGGCATGTCTTCAACTGGGTTGATTTTTGAGATAACACCTTTGTTACCATGGCGACCCGCCATTTTATCACCCGGTTGGATCTGACGTTTAACAGCCAGATAAACCTTAACAATTTTCAGTACGCCCGGAGCAAGGTCATCACCTTGGGTGATCTTGCGACGTTTCGCTTCCAGTTTCTTCTCGAACTCAGATTTCAGTTCATCATACTGTTCAGCTAATTGCTCTAACTGGTTCTGTTTCTCTTCATCAGCTAACGCTAATTCTAACCAACGGTCACGAGGCAGTTTATCCAGTTTTTCAGCTTCAATACCACCGCTGATCAGTACAGAACGGATACGAGAGAACAATGCGGATTCAAAAATACGCAGTTCTTCTGTTAAGTCTTTCTTCGCATCACGTAACTGAGTTTCTTCGATTTCCAGAGCACGTTTGTCTTTCTCTACACCATCACGGGTAAATACTTGTACATCGATAACTGTACCAGATACACCGTTAGGAATACGTAAAGAAGAGTCTTTAACGTCTGACGCTTTCTCACCGAAGATAGCACGCAGCAGTTTTTCTTCTGGCGTTAATTGTGTTTCACCTTTAGGGGTTACTTTACCAACCAGAATATCGCCGCCTTTCACTTCTGCACCGATATAAACGATACCGGATTCATCAAGTTTAGACAGTGCTGCTTCACCAACGTTTGGAATATCCGCAGTGATCTCTTCAGGTCCTAATTTGGTGTCACGAGACACACAAGAGAGTTCCTGAATGTGAATAGTTGTGAAACGGTCTTCTTGAACAACACGCTCAGAAACTAAGATGGAGTCTTCGAAGTTATAACCATTCCATGGCATGAATGCCACGCGCATGTTTTGACCAAGTGCTAATTCACCAAGGTCTGTTGAAGGACCATCAGCTAACACATCACCACGTTCAACTGGCTCACCTAAAGATACGCAAGGCATCTGGTTGATACAGGTGTTCTGGTTAGAACGAGTGTATTTAGTCAGGTTATAGATATCGATTCCAGCTTCGCCCGGATACATCTCATCTTCGTTAACTTTGATAACGATACGAGAAGCATCAACGTATTGAACTGAACCACCACGTCTAGCAACAGCAGTAACACCGGAGTCAACCGCTACTGCACGTTCCATACCTGTACCAACTAATGGTTTGTCAGCACGTAAAGTAGGAACCGCTTGACGTTGCATGTTTGCACCCATCAATGCACGGTTAGCATCATCGTGTTCAAGGAATGGGATCAGAGACGCACCAACAGAAACAACCTGTTGAGTCGAAACGTCCATATATTCAACTTGTTCACGGCTGAATAAGCTTGATTCACCTTTGTTACGACAAGTGATCAATTCTTCGATGAAACGACCATCATCACTTAATACGGTGTTTGCCTGAGCAATGATGAAGTTACCTTCTTCGATTGCAGACAAGTAATGGATTTCATCCGTTACGATGCCATCACGAACTAAACGGTAAGGGGTTTCTAAGAAACCATACTCATTGGTCTGTGCATAAACAGATAATGAGTTGATCAGACCGATGTTCGGACCTTCAGGCGTTTCGATTGGACAAACACGACCATAGTGAGTTGGGTGTACGTCACGTACTTCGAAGCCCGCACGTTCACGAGTCAGACCACCAGGGCCTAATGCAGAGATACGGCGTTTGTGCGTAATTTCAGACAGTGGGTTGTTCTGGTCCATAAATTGAGACAGCTGGCTGGAACCAAAGAACTCTTTAACTGCGGCTGAAATTGGCTTAGCGTTGATCATATCCTGTGGCATTAATGCATCGAGGTCGCCCAGAGAAAGACGCTCTTTCACTGCACGCTCAACACGAACCAGACCTACACGGAATTGGTTCTCAGCCATTTCACCAACGGAACGAATACGACGGTTACCTAAGTGGTCGATATCATCGACTTCGCCTTTACCGTTACGGATATCGATGAGTTTACGCATAACATCAATGATGTCTTCTTCACTCAGGATACCAGAACCTTCGATTTCATCGCGGTTCAGTGAACGGTTAAACTTCATGCGGCCTACAGCAGACAAGTCATAACGGTCTTCAGAGAAGAACAAGTTATCGAACAGGTTTTCTGCCGCTTCGCGAGTTGGTGGCTCACCAGGACGCATCATGCGGTAGATTTCTACCAGTGCACTTAAGCGATCGTTAGTTGGGTCGACACGAACGGTTTCAGAGATATAAGCACCGTGGTCTAAGTCGTTAGTAAACAATGTTTCAATTGTTTTGTGACCAGATTGGCTCAGACGTGCCAACATATCTAATGACAGCTCCATGTTCGCTGCACAAATCAGCTCACCAGTGCTCTCATCGATATAGTCTCTTGCAACAACTTTACCTGCGATGTATTCAACAGGAACTTCGATGCTGTTAATTTCTTCTTTTTCTAACTGACGAATATGACGTGCAGTGATACGACGGCCTTTTTCAACATAGACTTTGCCGTTTGCTTCGATATCGAAAGAAGCTGTTTCACCACGTAAACGCTCAGGAACCAGCGTCATCATCAGTTTATTATCACGGATTTGGAATACAGTTTTTTCGAAGAACAGATTTAAGATTTCTTCGGTGTTGTAATCCATTGCACGCAGAATAATGGTCGCAGGTAATTTACGGCGACGGTCAATACGTACAAACAGGTTATCTTTCGGATCAAATTCGAAATCAAGCCATGAACCACGGTAAGGGATAATACGTGCGTTATACAGCACTTTACCTGAAGAGTGAGTTTTACCTTTATCGCTGTCAAAGAATACACCTGGACTACGGTGTAACTGAGAAACGATAACACGCTCAGTACCGTTGATAACAAAAGTTCCGTTTTCAGTCATGAGTGGAATTTCACCCATGTAGACTTCTTGTTCTTTGATGTCTTTAACGGTGCCTTCTGGTGCTTCTCGCTCATAAACGATCAGGCGCAGTTTTACACGCAGTGGTGCAGAATACGTCACACCGCGAATTTGACATTCTTTAACATCAAAAACAGGCTCGCCTAAACGATAGCTGACATATTGCAGTTCCGCATTGCCGCTGTAGCTCTGAATTGGGAATACAGAACGGAAAGCTGCTTCCAAACCATTCTGGCCATCAGGATCTTGCTCGATAAACTTCTGGAACGAGTCAAGTTGGATAGAAAGGAGATAAGGTATATCCAAAACTTGTGGACGTTTACCAAAATCCTTACGAATACGTTTTTTCTCGGTATAGGAGTAAACCATAGGTTTCCTCAGCTCGTTGATCAGTGACCCAAGTCGTTCGTCCTTAGGTAAAGGACAGAACAGGAACGCGTTTTTGAAGAAATGGAAAATGAATACTTTCCGTAATACTCATTGCTATTACTCTTAAATCATTTCATTGCATTCCTGAGGCTACCGAGCTACCCGAGCGGGTCGTAGCGCAGAACACAGTATATTAAGTCGTCAATAGAAAGAAGTATTGGGGGGTTGTTTGTTAACATTAAAACTGCGTGAAAAGCTGTTAACACCCATCACGCCTTACAGCGCAAAAAGGCTGGTGATTATAAAATCACCAGCCATCAGCCTAATTACTTAAGCTGCGTTCTTGAATTTGAACTTATTTAAGTTCAACAGAAGCGCCTGCTTCTTCAAGAGATTTTTTCAGAGTTTCAGCTTCGTCTTTGCTTGCAGCTTCTTTGATAACTGCTGGAGCTGATTCTACCATGTCTTTAGCTTCTTTCAGGCCAAGACCGGTTGCACCACGTACTGCTTTGATAACTGCAACTTTGTTCGCACCAACAGATGCCAGAACAACGTCGAACTCAGTTTTTTCTTCAGCAGCTTCAGCTGGGCCCGCAGCAACAGCAACAGCTGCAGCAGCAGAAACGCCGAATTTTTCTTCCATCATAGTAATCAGTTCAACAACGTCCATTACAGACATTTCTGCAACTGCATCAAGGATTTGGTCTTTAGTGATAGACATAACAAGTGTTCCTAAAATTCAGAAATAGTTTATACGTTAAAAAGCAACGAAGGAAAGGGCTTATGCAGCTTCTTTCTGATCGCGCAGAGCAGCCAGAGTACGAACCAATTTGCCGGCAGCGGCTTCTTTCATGGTTGCCATCAGGCGTGCGATTGCTTCATCGTAAGTTGGGAGAGTTGCCAGACGATCGATATCTTTCGCTTGGATTAACTCACCTTCAAAGGCCGCAGCTTTAATCTCAAATGCTGGATTCGCTTTCGCGAACTCTTTGAACAGACGAGCGCCAGCGCCCGGATGTTCGTTAGAGAAAGCAATTAAGGTTGGACCAACAAACGCGTCTTTCAGTACATCATACGCTGTACCTTCAACAGCACGACGAATCAAAGTGTTGCGAACAACACGAATGTAAACGCCAGCTTCGCGACCTGCTTTACGCAGTTCAGTCATTTTTGCTACAGTTACGCCGCGTGAATCAGCAACAACTGCAGAAAGCGCGCCTTTGGCTACTTCGCTGACTTCAGCAACAATCGCTTGTTTGTCTTGAAGATTTAGTGCCATTAGCTTCTTGCTCCTGGATTAACCGGGAAAACCCGGGACTCACATCACTCAAACACAACATTATGTAAGAGCGCTAAAACACGGTGAGCAGAATAGAAATCCAGAATAAATTCTAGGTATCTCTGTCACCGTCTACGCAGGTAAATTAAGTAGCTACTAGTAACTAATAAACTACACCTGCGGTCTTGGACGGGGTCTGGAAAGGCCAGACTCCATACCGAAATTTGTGGTTTGTTGGGCATATTTCTATCCCCAACAAACTCGAGGCGTCAAATTTTATACAAATCTAACGCAAAGGTAAAGCCTAATTACCGATTAGCAAATGCTAACGGAATTAAACTGCTGCTGACAGACCAGATTGGTCGATAGCAACACCTGCGCCCATTGTAGTGGACAGGCTGATTTTCTTGATGAAAACGCCTTTAGCAGAAGCTGGTTTTGCTTTTTTCAGCGCGATCAGCAGTGCTTCTAAGTTTTCTTTCAATTTGTCAGCGTCGAAATCAGCTTTACCGATAGTGGTGTGGATGATTCCGTTTTTGTCGTTACGGTAACGAACCTGACCCGCTTTAGCGTTATTAACAGCTTCAGCAACGTTAGGAGTTACAGTACCAACTTTCGGGTTTGGCATCAGACCGCGTGGACCCAGAACTTGACCTAATTGGCCAACAACGCGCATTGCATCTGGAGAAGCAATAACAACGTCAAAGTTCATTTCGCCAGCTTTGATTTTATCAGCCAGATCTTCCATACCAACCAGTTCAGCGCCAGCAGCTTTAGCAGCTTCAGCGTTTGCGCCTTGTGCGAACACAGCAACGCGAACTGAACGGCCAGTACCGTGTGGCAGTACAGTTGCACCGCGAACGTTCTGGTCAGATTTACGAGCATCGATACCAAGATTGATAGCTACGTCAACGCTTTCAACGAATTTAGCAGTCGCTAATTCTTTCAGCAGAGCAACGGCTTCATTGATGTCATACTGTTTAGTTACATCAACTTTCTCACGGATATTGCGCATGCGCTTAGTCAGTTTAGCCATTCTATTAGTCCTCCACTACCAGGCCCATGGAACGAGCAGTACCAGCGATTGAACGCATCATCGCGTCAACGTCAGCACCAGTCATATCCGCAGCTTTAGTTTCTGCGATTTCGCGAACCTGTGCAGAAGTCACTTTACCAACTTTGTCTTTGTTCGGCTTACCAGAACCAGACTTAACGCCAGCCGCTTTTTTCAGCAGAACTGCTGCCGGTGGAGTTTTAGTTACGAAAGTGAATGAACGGTCTGCATAAACAGTAATAACAACAGGAATTGGTAAACCTTTTTCCAGGCTGTCTGTTTTTGCGTTGAACGCTTTACAGAATTCCATGATGTTCACACCTTGCTGACCCAGTGCTGGACCAACCGGTGGACTTGGGTTTGCCATACCAGCTGCTACTTGCAGCTTAACGTAGGCTTGTACTTTCTTAGCCATGATATTTCCTCAAATTGGGTAATAACGCCTTAGTCGATAAGGCTCCCCGTTACATTAACGCCCCGCAAAACCCTATTTGTATAGTATTTTGCCAAGCATAAAAAACAAAAGGCGCGAAATTGTATGAAAATTTCGCGCCTTTTGCAAGTCTGAGACTCGGATTAATTAGGCTTTTTCTACCTGTCCGAAATCTAACTCAACAGGCGTTGCACGACCAAAAATGGAAACAGAGACTTTTAAGCGGCTCTTTTCATAGTCGATTTCTTCAACAACACCGTTGAAGTCAGCGAATGGACCTTCGCTAACACGAACCATCTCACCTGGTTCAAATAGTGTTTTAGGACGTGGCTTATCACCAACTTGTTGTAAGCGATTCATGATCGCGTCAACTTCTTTATCACTAATTGGCGCTGGACGATCTGACGTTCCACCGATAAAGCCCATTACACGCGGAACACTGCGTACTAAGTGCCAAGAGTCATCGTTCATGACCATTTGAACTAATACGTAGCCTGGGAAGAATTTACGTTCGCTCTTACGACGTTGACCGCTACGGATCTCAACAACTTCTTCAGTTGGAACCATAACATCGCCGAACAACTCTTCCATATTATGTAATTTGATATGTTCACGCAGAGACTGTGCTACGCGACCTTCAAAACCAGAGAATGCCTGAATGACATACCAGCGTTTTTTAGGTAAATCTGACATTTAGAATAACCTCAGGCTTGTAATAAATGAAACTAAACGCACTAGGATACCATCTAATCCCCACAGGATTAATGACATTACAGCCGTTACAGCAGCAACAATCAACGTTGTTTGCAATGCTTCCTGGCGAGTAGGCCAAATGACTTTTTTCACCTCGATGCGAGCTTCGCGCGCAAACGCCAGAGTTGCTTTACCTTTTGTGGTCCACAAAGCAACAGCACCAGCAATAGCGACTACAGCTACAACTGCAAAAGCACGCAGTGCGAGATTATATTGACGGAAGTAATAGTTACCCACGATAGCAACTAATAGTAAGGCACAGACAACTACCCATTTGAAGATGTCTGCACTGCGTCCACTTCCTTGAGCTTCGCTATTCGCACTCATAATTCAACCTGTTACCATGAAATATGTATAAAGCCCGCTTGCCTTACTTATACAGTACGGCAATCAGAGCACACCAATAGAATATGCCAGCATACCCAGTAAATTTATTGACCACCCTATTCTGAAAATAAATTTCTTTTTGTGGCAGCGGTAAAATATACCATAACTTCTGAGCAAAACCTTAATAAATCTCATATAACTGTATCGGGCTCTCAATACAGTTAGTAAATCGTTGTTTCAGAGCCTATCTCACCAATAATTATTAAAACGATTGATGAGATAGGTTCTTAGGTTTACAGCGTTGGCATTTTAAAAACTTGAGTATAAAAAGGGCATCAGTCGATGCCCTTTTTACTAAAGTGGTTCTTTCTTATTCAGAAAGAGCGGTATTATGCAATGATTCTTGCAACAACACCCGCACCTACAGTACGACCACCTTCACGGATTGCAAAA
>NZ_JAMPSW010000095.1:0-14097 GCF_028484855.1 Providencia sp. PROV033
CATAGGGTTCAATCGAATATTGATCATTATTCAATTGGGTATACGCACCTTCCACGAAGAGTTGAGTAATTTTCGCATCATAGCTGCTGGAGTTGTAACCTGAATCTTGACCAACCCATAATGTGCGTTTCGCATCACGATCTTGGTTAGTATGCGTGACGCCATAATTAATGGCAGCAACATTCTGGATATTAGATACACCGTAGGCGCCGACATGCAGGTCATTGCTGTCAATTTTACCGTACTCATGGGCTTTATATTTAGATGAGCCTGCCCCGAAGAACAGCCCCGCTTTGGTATGTGAGGCAACATCAATTTCTGCACCGACTAATGCCGCGTAGAAATCGGTATCCATATTGCTGTAACCATAATCAAGGTTGCCCCATTGACCAACACCTGTCATCCAGATGCGTGCATTGCTATTTTCAAGGTTAGCATAGCGACCATGACCGATCCCGATTGCCTGATCTTTCACTGTTCGAGTTAGACCTAAAACGTTAACCACACTAGCCGTGTTAGCATTGAGGTACATATCACTACCTAATGATTGATAGGTATGACGAAGATCTTGTGCGCTCATTGGTAGCGTTGCATCAAATAGCTGACCTTTAGCGTTATTTTCTAGTACGTTAGCAATTGAACGACCATTTTCATTATTGGCAAATGAAGCAAATGAGGTATCCGCTTTTTTGCTCAGAGAGCCCGTAATGGTGTTGTCTTTGACGGAAACCTCTTTTTGGAATAAGGCATAGTCATTATTTACTGCATTAGGTGCGGCATTCGCGAGCATTTTTGACTTAGCACGGTTGTCAGCTAAATTATCAGCATTCACAGTACCTTGTACGGTATTGTCATTGAGATAAACGTCTTTCAGTTGCCCAATGTTATCCGCAGCAATATCCAGTTTAGCCCCTTGATTTAAGGTCATATTCCCAACATTTACATTGTGACCTGCGGTGACTAAATAGGTACCGTTGTCGTGGATGTTGATATTGGCTTTATGGCTTTCATTAGAGGTTAGCTGACCTTTTTGAGTAAACTGGTCATTATAGTGATTGAGTACGCTAATTGTGCCGCCATTGACGTTCACATCAGCCGTGCCAAATGACTCAGTGAAACCGAACAGTGAGCCTTGTTTAACTGTTGTGCCGCCACGGTAGCTATTGTCACCCGTCATTACCAGCGAGCCTTCACCCGTTTTGACTAAAGAACCATCGTATAAACCCGCATCGATTTTTGCTTGAATAGCATCGGCACGTTTTTGGTAATACTCCTGACGCCATTTTTTAGCCTCTTCTTTGTCAATAATATGCGAGGTTGGATCTGGATTACCGTCATTTACCACAAAATCGGTACCCAGATTGTAATCGCCACCTGCATCAATGCCATTGGCTTTATAGTCAGCGAGCCAAGCCAGATCTTCTTGCTCACGTTGATCAAGCGCTGCTTGGGTAATGTCATTGCTCCACACATCAAGTGGTACGGCATTTAACTGGTATTCGAATTTACCTAAGAACTGACCCGGACCATACATGCCTTTTTCTAAGTCAGGGGTACCCCAACCATAGCGCTCATCGGGTACGCCATCAGCGGATTTCCAGTCTTTATAGAGGCTACCATCTGGGTTATAACGGTTAGCGGTCGTGAACATGACATCACGCACTTGCAGAGCATTCATGGATTGGTAGCGGGACATCAAAACGCCCATGGCTCCCGTGACATGTGGTGCAGCCATTGAGGTGCCACTGAAAGTATCCCAACCTGGATTACCATCGGCATCGACGACACTGGAATAGATATAACGACTCGGTGCAACCACGGTCCACCATTTGGCGTTGCCCGCTTCGTTGAACATACCTTCAATTTCATAACCGGTCTTATCTGCGGTCTGTTTTAAACCCGCAACGGCAATCCAATGTTTCTCAGCTTGTGGATTGAAATAAGGGTAGAGAGGGCGGTAGTACGGGTTTTTGAAATCACGGTTACCTGTCGTGAAGACTTGTACCACATTGGTATCTTTCACTGCATCATAGGCGGCATCCACAAAGGATGGATTATCGCCATAGATTTTTTTGAAGTAAAAATATTCGTATTCAGTTTGTTGAGTGGTATCTACGGGTAAATGCACGCTAGTATTACCACCATCCGGTCCGACGGTTTTACCAGCATCAATAATTCTTGGGTTAGTTCCCCAGCTGTTATTGATGACTTGAGCGCCCGCATCGACCATGGCTTTCCAGCCAGTATAGAAATATTGGTAGTCTTGATAAGGTCCGTAGTTGTTGCTATCGGTAGCGCCGGTATTGCCCACATAGACATCCGATCCCCATGCAACTCCATGCATGCCTTCACCATCTCGATTCGCGCCAACAGTACCTGTAACGTGTGTGCCGTGAGTATCATTCACGCCTTTGATCCAATCGCCAGTCACATCGAAGGCTTGGCCTTTTTCATAGTGACCGCCTAATTCTTGTGGGTAACGCATACCTGTTGAGCCGTACTCACCTTTGGCTTTAACGGCGTGGAAGCGGGAACCACTCAGTTCTTGGTGAGATAATAACGCACCGGAGTCCATGACTCCGATTTTAGCGCCTTGCCCATGATATCCCAGCGCGTATGCACTAGAAGCATTCATGGCGGCTAAGCCCCAATCATTTTTATATTCTTGGCTTTCCCAACTATTTTTATCACCGAGTTGCCCAGTTTCAGAGTAAGCCAGTGTATAACCAGAAAATAATAGAGCAGAGGTAATAATCGAGAGTTGGAAAATATTTTTATTTATTACAGCTTTATTTTTATTACGTGAAGATACAGCGAATTTGTGTGCTTTGTTCATTCTGATACCTTTATTATCAATAAATAACCATCATTAAGAATCAAAAACAGAATCGCTGAGATAATCTATTATTTTCTAAAAATAAATACTTGAGCGTCATCGCAAAGTTTTATCATTTACCCATAAAGTAGATTTATTGACTAGCTAATCACAATAAAACCAGATTAATGGCACGTAAAAAGAACAAATAAAATGACAATTTCATGTGGGGAATTAAACTAACTTCTGCTTTTTCATCATGAAATTAAAATTTGAATATATTTTTTTAGAATAAATCAAGAGTGGCAACAATTTAGCTTTATTTATTAACAGGCGTTTTTTATTAATGGATTTAAGTACGACTACTTAATTAAGGGTAATTAATTATTTTCTATTATTTAGCAATGTTCATATTTTTATAACCAAAAAAAGCCCCCATTTTTTCAAATGAAGGCTATCTTTAAAATAAAATTAGGAAGCTAATAATTACTTATAAAGCTTTTTAATTTCTTGTGCGGCTGCAAAGCCACGTTTTGCTTCTTTTTCTGCAATTTCAACGGACAGACCAATGTAAGAACGAGGGTCTAGCATGGCTTTGATTTCATCATTGCTAAAAGCGTCTGTGATAGTTTTGTTTTTGGTCAGGTTAGTATAAAAATCCTCACCATCCGCCGCAGTTTTGATGGCTTCTTCATACAGTAATGAGTGCGCTTTATCTTTACCCAGCTTCTCTGCCATTTTCATCATCACGTATTCAGTATTATCTAACCCTTTGTTTCTAAGAACGTTGTGTAACATTCTCTCTTCGTGAGGCACTATCGTTCTAGAAAGCTCTTCAGTTCTTAACAGAATTTCCGTCGTGAGCTCAAGTGCTTCTTCGATGAGTCCATCAAATAGCATGTAAGAACTGCTATCACCTTCATACGGTCTAACTGCGGAGTACATTCCAACACTCGGTAGTGAATACAATTTCTGGGAGTTAGCAATAATCCCTTTCGCCAGTTTCGGGTTGATTTTGTGTGGCATGGTGCTGCTGCCCACGGTACCTTTGGTGAAGCCTTCAGACACTTCCGCAATTTCTTCCAGTGTCGTGCTGTAAACTTCTTCCCCGATTTTATGGCAGATATTCGCCATCAGCGCTAAGTTTGCCATGTACTCGAGTTTATGGGTACTTAGGTTACGCGATGGTACTTCCATTGCGTGCATGCCGGTCAGTTCAGCAACGCGTTTTTGCACTTCTAAACCAATGCCCGGCATAGAGTTAAATGCACCTACAGCACCGCCCATCATGATGGTAAATACGCGCTTTTCACACTCTTTCATTCGTTGGTAGCAGTCGATGAAATCGCTGATCCACACGGACACTTTGTACCCGTAAGTAATTGGGATAGCGTGGCGCCCATGGGTTCTACCCGGCATCACCATGTGTTTCGTTTTTTCAGCAAGACCTGATAAGTTCTCGATGATCTCACTTAACAGCAGCATAAATTTATTATGGACTGTTTTCATCATGTACAGCTGCGAGCTTTGCTGAATATTTTGAGTGGTAATGCCGTAATGGATGTATTTACCACTCTCTTCAGAACAGGCATTCACCAATACTTTTAAGAAGGGAACGAAGCCGTGCCCAATTTTTTGGTAAATGCGGCTCATCTCTGCAAAATCAATGTTCTCAATAACCGCTTTTTCTTTAATTTCATCAGCCGCTGACTGGGGGATGAACCCCGCTTCAGCTTGCGCTTGAGCTAACATGGATTCAAACATCAGCCAAGTATTGTATTTGGCTTCATCCGATAACAGGGCTTTTATGCCACGGTCATCGATAGTTTTACTCTTAGAATCATATAAGGCTCTCATCATATATCCTTTTATTTCTTCATGAACTCATCAACAGCGTTGCGAACAAATTCAACTTTCGGTCCATACACTACGTGGACGTGGTTTGCCGATGGAAAGAAGAATGCGGTACATCCTGATTCCAACATTAAATCTTTATCAATTTTATTCACTTCTGCGACATCAATACGCATACGGGTAATACAGTTATCTACGTTACGAATGTTCTCTTTACCGCCTAAGGCTTCAACAAGGATCTCGGCGATTTCGCCATAACGTTTTTCTTTAATTAAAGTATTTTTCAGGTTGCTAGACTCTTCACGACCTGGGGTTTTGATATCAAATTTGATAATCGCCCAGTAGAAGATGAAGTACGTCACCACCGCTAAACCGCCACCAATCAGCACTAAGAATATCCAGTTAGTGTGTTCGTACAGCAGGCCGAAGATAGTGAAGTCAAACACGGTTCCACGGATATACCCGATAGCAACGCCAGCGAATGACAACAACACTGCACCAATACCGACGATGATGGCATAGATTAAGTACAGCAGCGGTGCGATAAACACGAAGGTAAATTCGAGCGGCTCGGTGACGTTACCAAGCATTGCGGTCAATACCATGGTCACCAACATCGATTTAACTTCAGCACGGTTCTCTTTCTTCGATGTTTTATAGATAGCTAATGCAATCGCAGGGAACAGGAACAGCGTCACCAGCATTTGTTGCTGCGCCATAAAGCGCGTCAGGCTTGGCATCATTGCCCAGTATTCACTACTTGGACCTTGCTTAAATAACACTTCCGTTAAGGCTGGAACGACACCGACAAAGGTTTGTCCATCAATAACATAGGTACCACCCGCTTCGGTAAATCTAAACAGAACGTTCCAAACGTGGTGTAACCCGAATGGAATAAACAGACGCTCACCACCAGCGGTAAAGAATGGACCGACAGGGCTTAAGAATATGGCGGAAAGCTTCATCAAGCCTTGCACTAACACTTCCCAGATAAACGGTAATGTTCCGCCGACCATGATCATTAAGCCGACCATGATAATCGCGACTGACTTTTTACCCGAGAAGAAGGCGAAGGCGGTCGGCAGCTCGAGGTTATAGAATTTATCGGTGGCCCATGCACCAATTAACCCTGTAATAATCCCCCCAGCGGCACTGATGTTTAAGGTTTGAATACCTAAAACTTTAATCTGTCCCACTTGACCCATAATCGCTGGATCCGCCAATTTACCCGTGAGCACCAACCAAATATTCATGGTGATGATCAACGAAAGGTAACCCACAACGGAGGCGAAGACCGCGATCCCCTTATCGCGCTGGCTCATGCCGTAGGCAACCCCCATGGCGAACAGTAATGGGATGTTGTCGAAGATAACGCCCGCAATAGAACGGATGCTGACAAGTAATGCGTTAACGGTTTCATTGCCGAGGAAAGGGAATCGAGCAATCATATAGGTTTGAACTAATGCACCACTGATCCCCAGTATCATACCAATTGGAGCCAGAACCCCGATTGGCAGGAGCAGTGTCCTACCAAAGCGCTGGATTGACTCACCAAACTTTCTTTTAGCCATATTTTTTCCTAATGACGAAGAATTATTGAAATTAACTGGAATACTAGCACTGGGTTTTTTAAATGAAATGATGTTACGGTTTTAAATATTATCTCAGGTCATGCTTTAAGACCTAGGTCATTTAAAAACTAAGCGAAAAATTTTTAGTTACAAGGAATGTACACTATTTCTCATTTCTTAGAGTTATAAAAACTATTTTTAGATGGTTGTTATGAATTCAACTTGTTAATATTAAAGGTGAAAATTAATTTAAGTAATCGGTTTTTGATATGATTGAAATTATTAATATTCAAATAAATTTAACATATAAATTAAAATGATATATAATTTGTTCTTTAATTGGGTTATCAATATTTCGTATTGATTGTTTCAATCTATAAATTAATTAGGGTTTTATTTCGTGGAAAAAAGTTACTCTAAACTTACTGATAAGTTATCAACGGTTATAGCAATATTAAATAGAATTAAGATTTATGAAAATAATTCTAAAAATATAGATTATAAAGCATTTTATTTATATGTTGAATCTCTTGTGAAATTTTTTAATTACATTATTAAAAATTCAATTTATTAAGATTGGAGTAAGATTGAGGAGATTAGTAATCATTTAGATAATATTATAAAAGGATTAGGAGCTAAGCACTTACCTAAAGTTAAACTAGATAGATTTATACGGAGTATAACTGAAAAAATTATTAACCAAGATTTTTATATTGAAATAAATTTATTGCTAAGCACTAGAAATAAATATTATCCAGATGCAAAAAAGAACATCATTAATATAAATCCTAACTTATTAGTGAATAAAGGTTTCATTAATGAAAATAATAAGTTGGTAAATTTAAGTTCTATGGAATTAAAACTGGAAGAAAAGTTTAATGAAATTTTATCAATTGGTAAAATCAAAATTGATAAAACACAAGAAAATTTGGAAGAAAAAGCTAGTGAAATATTATTAAGTTTACAAAAAGAAACTAGTGATTTAAAAGCTGAAGCAAAAGTTAGTATGACAGGACAATTAGATTCTGTTAAAAATGAATATACAAAGATTTTTAAAGAAATGAAAATGTTATTTTCTGATATTGAACTATATAAAGGTATTATTAGTGATGAAACTAAAAATGAAGTATCTAAGCATTATGCAGAAAAATCCAAAAGAGAGATGTATGCATATTGGATTATGACTCTAATTAGCATAATCATAATTGGTGGCGCCTTAATTTCAGCATGGACAGGATTATCTGATTATTACAATAATTATGTGAATATAAGTAACGATGTAAATTTAGATACACTAAGGAAAACAGCTGAGTACGCTAAAATATATTTAATTTTTAGATTAGTTCTTTCAGTATTATTGTTTTTGACTGTTTTATATACAAGCAAAATAGCATATAGATCTTATGTTCACTGGAGACATAGTGAAAGTATGAAATTAAAATTAAGCTCTCTTAGTCCATTTATTAATCAGTTAGACCCACATGTACGAAAACAAATACATAAAGAACTTGTTCCTGATTATTTTGGTAAAGATGCTGGTGTCATTGATGTTGCAACAAAAGAAAAATTTAAAGATTTTCCAACAAACGTTAGCTCTATTGTTATGAAAGCAATGGATAATGCTAATGGAGCTTTTACCATAAAAACAAGTGAGGAAGTTAAAAATAAATAATAAATTTATTTTTAACTCTAAACTACTGGTTGGTTAGAGTTGATAGGTAATAATCAACTCTAAAAATAGTTTATTTACAGCAGGTTTTCTAATTCATTAATAAGTAAATCTACCAGAATAAAAAATCCGGTTCTCGATTTTGAATCATCGCGTTTGGTGTCATAACTGTCGGCAAAGCAGAAAAGCGTGTTATTCGCATATGCGGTGAGTTCATTGGTATGAAAGGCGGTCATACTGATGATATTGGCTTCTTTCAGTTGAACGATTTTGGCGGTTTCGATGATCTTTTTCGTACCGCCTGAAAGAGAAATAAAAATGACGGTATCATTTTGGTTAACCAGACGAGTAAAGGAGTCAGAAAGGTTGTAATCATTGATAAAAAAGCAATGTAATCCGAGGGAGAAGAGTAAATGCTCGAGATAATAGCCGACGGCTTTACTGGTTCCTCGTGCCACTAGGAAAATATTTCGTGAACCGTGCAATATTTTCGCACAGTCCCGAATTTGGTCTTCATTAATCAGCGTGAACGTTTTATGAATATTATTTTCGAGCTGCTTTTTATATGACGCTGGATTTTTTTTCTCAGCTTTATTCTGTGAGAGTATATGATTATTAATTTGGAATTTTAGTTCTTTAAACCCACTAAACCCTAATTTCTGGGATAAGTTAATAATGACTGTTTTAGATACAAATGTTTTGGCAACTAATTCATTAATATTTAAGTAGGGAATATCGGCAATGTTATCGGTAAGATATTTTAATACTTTTTTTT
Organism: Providencia sp. PROV033; assembly: GCF_028484855.1. Taxonomy (NCBI): domain Bacteria; kingdom Pseudomonadati; phylum Pseudomonadota; class Gammaproteobacteria; order Enterobacterales; family Morganellaceae; genus Providencia; species Providencia sp. PROV033. Next base: position 8,685 of record NZ_JAMPSW010000095.1, read on the forward strand.
CACTGACGGTTAAGTTGTCATAATTCTTTAGAAAATCCAGCATATCTCACCTGATCAATAGAGTATCAAAAGCCCATTTTAGTCTGGGTTCGCGTGTTATTTATGATGATATCGACACTGTGTGAAGTGAGCAAAAGCTCAACAGCGTTGATTATACGTTAAAGCCGTATTTTATGCAGGTTTTCCGAGAGTTTTTTTGATGTGAATGACTTATAAGGTCGATAATAATACTTATCTATTTAAGCTAAGAATATAAAAATGAGACGGACCTCAACCAGAGTCTAAAAGATTAAAAACGCCTTGTGATAAAGCACATCACGAGGCGTTTTTGTTTATCCCAATTCCTGCTCAATCATTATTTGAGCTGCCAAAGTGTTCCTTCAGAAATAACCGCACTGCCATGAGAAGCAAATAACATTAGTTTGCGCGCATTAGGCTGGGGATATATACGGCTAGACATTGCGGCGTCACCATCGTTGACAAAGACTTCAACGGAGGAGCGGTCAATAAAAATACGCAATGAAAGTTTATCGCTCGTAGGTAATGGAATGCTGCGATAACCGTCCAACTCATATTCTGGGTAGTGCCGCCAGAGCACTAAGCGTTGAGATTGGCTATCAATATACAGCTCTAATCCATCGCCAACTTTATTACCTAGCGCTATGCCATATCGTTCTGCATGGCTTTGGCGTATATCCCAAACGAGTTCTAACTCGATGGCGCTGGAATGGTCGAGTAACACTTCTGTTTTACTGAACGAGTGCGGCTTAATGGGTTGGCTCTGTTGGCGCAGTGAGTTGGCTTCAATCACTGGGCGTTGGCATAAATGCCCATCTCGTTCAAATAACTCGCGTGGTAAGGTTAAGCAGCCCGCCCAGCCTTCTTGTTTTGATGGCATCACTGATTCCCACATATCCATCCAAGCCATAATGACACGGCGACCATCCGCTGTAGTGAAGGATTGTGGAGCGTAGAAATCGTGCCCGTTATCTAGTTCAGTCAATTTTTGGCTTTGTATAAATGCACTTCCTGCTTGCCAATGACCTTGGATCACTCCTGATTGGAAGCGGTTACGATATTGATAGCCTTTGCTTTGTTGAATGCCTTGTGGGGAAAACATCAAATAGTGGTGGCTGCCACAAGGGAAGAAGTCTGGGCATTCCCACATATAGCCGCCATCCAGATCCGCATGTGCGAGGATCCTATCGAGCTGCCATTCTCGCAATGAACGACCTTTATATAGCAGCGTTTGTCCACAATTAGCGGCATCTCGTGCCCCCACCACCATCCACCAAGTGCCATTTTCTTGCCAAATTTTTGGATCGCGAAAATGCATAATGCCTTCAGGGGGAGTGAGAATAACACCCTGTTTTTCAAAGTGAATACCATCAGTGCTTGTTGCCAAGCATTGAACTTCGCGGATTGCGCTATCATCGCCTTCTTCTTTGAGCCATACATGTCCGGTATAAATCAGCGAAAGTACTCCGTTGTCATTCACAGCACAGCCCGAAAAACACCCATCACGATCATAGTCATCACCCGGTGCTAAAGCGATAAGTTGGTGCTGCCAATGGATCATGTCGTGACTTGTTGCATGACCCCAGTGCATAGGTCCCCAATCTGCACTCATTGGATGATGTTGATAAAAAGCATGATATAAGCCAGCAAAATAGATTAAACCATTTGGGTCATTCATCCAGCCAGCAGGCGGGGCGAGATGGAAGTCAGGGTAATAAGTATTGCCACGCTGAGCTTTAAGTTGCTCGAGAGCAAACTGTGCTTGCTGAAGTTGTTGTTTCATAATTCCACCGTTTTTTTCGACGTTGTCATGGGGTTGCTGACGGTTGATGTGTTTTCTGATTGCAGAAGTACGCTAGAGATTATCGTCATGGAAATGACGATGGCGGCGAGGATCATATAAGTATCGGCGAAGCCTAATGTGTCATAGCCGTACCCTGCTAACGGGGATAAGAATGAAGCACACAGTGACGCCGTAAACTGGAAGCCGACTAAATAGATGGTTGCGGATAAGCGTTTATCAAATACAGACGTAATGTATTTAAATAATGAAATTAAGAGAATAGGAAGTTCAACGGCATGCAGTAGCTTCATTAATGAGATAGTGATGGCGTCATCGGCAAGTCCTGAACCCAAAATACGTAGCGCCATGATCAAACCACTTAACAATAGACCCCGTTTAGCACCGATACGATTTACAAGGAAAGGCGCTAAAAACATCCCGCCTGCCTCTAAAAAGACCTGAAGCGAATTTAAGTAGCCAAACATCTCATTACCTTCATTTTGATTCGCAAACAGCGAGGCAAAATAGACTGGAAATTGTTGGTCGTAGACGTTATAAACACTCACACCACAGACAAATATTACTAAAGACCAAAATGAGCGCATACGTAAAAGTCCCAGCGCATCAGAGACAGTTAGCGATTGAGTTTTACCGAATTCAAGTTCGTTCATCGTATGAGGACGAACGTTACGTAAGCGCCATAACAGAATGATAAACAGCAGTGCGCTGACAGACCCCATGGCGAAATTTAAGTTGGGATCGATATTAAATAACAGCCCAGCAAAGAAAGTGGCACCCGCCCAACCCAGCGATCCCCACATACGGGCACGCCCATATTCAAAGCTCGCGATGCGGCTAACCCGTTCAGTGTAGGATTCAAGTGCACCGATACCAGCAAAGAACGTCGCCCCGACATAAATCCCTAACGCTGCAGCACCCGCAAAAATGTTCCATTTTAATAACGGAGTACAGACAAAAATAAACCAAGGTCCACTGATTAATAACAACCCACCCAGAAACCATAATAAATTTTTGCGTAAACCGAGTCTGTCTTGAATAAATCCATACAGAGGCTGTGCACAAAAAGCCGTTAGACTAATGACTGAAAAAATAATGCCAGTATCAGTACCCTTTAAGCCAATTTTTTGGCTGAGCCACAGAGAGACTAAGGAAAACACGGATGACCATGTCCAAAAGAATGTAAATAATAAGCCGCTTAATGTGAGATAGGCATGTATGTTAGCGCGTGTTTTTTTGCCCATAGCTATTCTCCTACTGTCAGAATACCTATATTGTTAATGTTAACATCAGCATTAGAAAAGAAGGCATTGTGCATAAATATGATGTTAATCACCAATGTTAACATTAACATTGGTGGTGTGTGAGGGGTGTCACAGGTTTTTTATTATCACAATCATGTGGCTATTTTTTGGTTGATATACTCCGATGAAAAGACGTTGGATAAGTCATTTCATCGCGTAAGACACATGTCGAATTTAGAGCGCAGAGGGCAAAATGGTACTCTTAAAAGATGTCGCAAAGCTGGCTGGTGTTTCAATGATGACGGTTTCAAGAGCGATTAATAATCCTGAGAAGCTGAAAAAAGAGACACTGGCGCGTATTCAAAAAGCAATTAGCGAAACGGGTTATACCCCTGATCTCTCTGCACGCATGATACGCGGTACGCGTTCAGGACAAAAACCGCGAACTATTGGCGTGTTAGCACTTGATACGGCGACCTCGCCATTTTCTGTCGATATTACGCTCTCTATTGAAGAAACGGGGCGTACACATGGTTGGAATAGTTATGTTGTGAATATGCTCGAAGGTGATGATCCTGAAGCCATCGCGAGTCTGCTTTTTTCGCATCGCCCTGATGGCATTATTTATACGACAATGGGGCTCCGGCAGGTTGAAATAACCAAGCACATGATGAAAGTTCCACTGGTACTCGCCAATTGTGAAAGTTTGAATGTACAGACTGCCAGCTATGTGCCGGATGATGAAGATGGGCAATATAACGCGGTTAATGCACTATTAAATGCAGGTTATCGTCGACCATTGTGTCTATATTTACCTGCCAATCATCCAGCGACTATCCGTCGATCTCTTGGAGTCAAACGTGCTTGTGAGGAGCATGGGATTCATGCCGACACGCTCATTCATCATTTTTTGACGACGGACAATTATTCGGATATTCCTGAAATCGTGTGTCAGCAGATCCACCATGGTAAAGCGAACTTTGATTCAGTCATCTGTGGAAACGATCGGATCGCCTTTATTGTTTATCAGATCTTGCTAGAAAGTGGATTAAAGATCCCAAAAGACGTGGCGGTGGTTGGCTATGACAACATGGTTGGGATCGGTGAATTATTTATCCCTCCGCTTTCAACGGTACAGCTTCCCCATTATGAGATAGGCAAGCGCAGTGCGTTGCATATCATTAATGGGGAGACACACCGAGATACCGTTTATATTTCATCGCCTTGGCTACCAAGGGATTCAATTTAATTTTTAACTATTATCTGTGGAGTAATTTATGACCGATAAAGTGTGGGTCCTTGGTGATGCTGTCATTGATCTGATCCCTGAAAGAGATGGTTGCTTATTACAGCTTCCGGGGGGAGCGCCTGCTAATGTCGCTGTTGGTATCGCTCGCCTTGATGGTCAAAGTGGGTTTATTGGTCGAGTGGGGAACGATCCATTCGGTCGCTTTATGCGCCGTACACTCGCACAAGAGAATGTGGATATCGCTTATATGAAGTTAGATCCACAACATCGCACATCGACCGTGGTAGTTGAACTTGATGACGAAGGGGAGCGGACTTTTACGTTTATGGTACGCCCTGCGGCAGATCTTTTCTTAGAAATTGAAGATTTACCCATATTCCAGAAAAATGAGTGGTTACATGCTTGCTCTATTGCTCTTAGTGCTGAGCCGAGTCGTAGCACAACATTTCATGCCATGGAAATGATTCGCCGTGTAGGGGGGCGAGTGAGTTTTGATCCGAATATTCGAACTGACCTATGGCAGGATGAAACCCTGTTACGTGAGTGCTTAGATAAAGCGCTGACATTTGCATCTGTGGTGAAGTTATCCGAAGAGGAACTGTTTTTTCTAAGTGGTAAAACCGATATTCAGCAAGGTATTACACATCTTTCAGCGCAATACTCTTTTGATTTACTGTTGGTCACTTTAGGTAAAAACGGCGTGATGGCGTGTTGGCAGGGCAATATACTGCATTATTCGGCTAGATCAGTCGTGGTGGTTGATACTACTGGTGCGGGAGATGCTTTTGTCGCTGGTTTATTAGCTGGATTGGCTGTCTATGGTTTACCCCATGATGAAAACACACTTGGTATCATTATAGGGCAAGCACAAATTTGTGGTGCATTAGCCACGACTGCGAAAGGGGCAATGACGGCATTACCTTACCGTCAAGCGCTACAAAAGAGCCTTTAGTATGATTTTATTTTTATGGATATTGTGAAAATGCAGCAAGGACGGAACGATTTATCAACGTGATTTGCCAGAAAAGCAAAAACCCGCCACTAGGGCGGGTTCTTTAAATAGTGGTGCCGGACTCGGAATCGATTTTTCATTATAACTGG
>NZ_JAMPSW010000096.1:0-13921 GCF_028484855.1 Providencia sp. PROV033
ACTCAATTGACCAGTTTTATTTAAGACCGAATGAAAGTAAAACCATTGATGTAAAAAGTCAGGCACAAGAATTAGTGATTTCACCGTTAAGCCGTTACGGATTTAAAAATTCAAATGACGACACAATCAAAGTCACTCATAACGAATAATGTTTTATCTATCAGATGGAACGAGAGTCAATAAGTTGGCTCTCTCGTTCCGATATAGGGAGATATCTAAAATATGAAAAATGCAGATGAAGACAGTAAACCGGAAAGTAATATTTACTCATTTATAATAGGCAAGGAACTTCGGTGTATTCGTAAAAGAAAAGGATTTTCGGGTGCAAAGATTGCCAAGCAATTAGGTATTTCTCAACAGCATTATTCACGGTATGAGTGTGGAAAATGCCGGATCTCGGTGGATACATTATTAAATATTCTTTTTGTCTTAGATTTTGACTTCGGTGATTTTTTTAGTGAGTTAAGATTTCAATTGAAAAATCATCAAGATGAACTTCCTGATGTGAAATTAAATGATACCCATAAGGATATCAAAAATTATTTCGAAAAAATAAGTTAAGTTTGTTACAGCCTATTGTTATATGCCACGTAGGAATTCCTATTGTTTAATTGCTTAGCAAAGTTCTCTTTTTCTCTATTAATTTGAGTTATTAATCCGCCAATTAGGCGGATTTTTTTAATGATTAGCAATGGATAATAAAAATGTTGAAGAGATTTAAATAAGATTACTGAATGGTCGTAATATACTCTGCGTTCCAAACATATTCTCCTGCTTTATCTGGGCAGAGTCCTTTCAAACGAGTCTCAATTTGCTTCTCTTTTTGCCCTGCTGGCATTTGAATAACTTGAGGTTGTTTATTGAGAATACTTTGATTATCGAGAGTAATATCAAAACTATCAGGTAAATCATTAGATTTTACAGTTAACTCCATTCTTTTATTTTGCCCTATATACCCCACAAAACCTATCGTCAAAGGAATAACGGTTTCCAGTTCTTGATTGGGGAAACAAGACTTTAAATCAACAATTGCAGGTGCGCTAATATGGGGATACGCCTCACTAGATGCCATTAGATTTACAATCGTATAAGATACTTCACGAGGTCGAAATTTAATTTCAGCAGCAATATTACTTACAGCAGTGCAGTATAGTGTCCATTTGTCACTGTTAAACCCCGTGAGACTTCTAAAGTTTGTATATGTATTTACAGTGTTATTACCACTATAAAATGTCATTGGGGTGTAACTAGCATACACACCCAGTTTTTCGTCGTTAAATGTTATCTCAGCGGCATAAAGGCCATCATTAGAAGCATTATTTTTCATATCATCAAAACTTCCCCAACATGACGATCGTAATGAGCCTGATGTGTTATTGTCATTTATATAGTCGACAGTAAATCTGAATAGCGTTTTATTAGCTTGAGATGACATTTCCTCTATAGACACATTTTGAGTTTCTTTTAGAATAAATATTGTTTCTGCATAAATAGATAGCGGAAATAATGAAACGATAAAAATAAATAACTGGCGCAATGTCTTGACCTTACTGGTTAATCCGTAATTTACATCGGCTCGATAGTGATGGTAATCTGCCCATTGACTTCACCAACCGGAGTGCTTGAAGTAGAAGCCACCTGTGGGATGACGGTTATCGGTGTTATATTTCCATCTTTGGTAATATCCCAATCCAAGATCGCAGTAGTCGATGATAAATTAATATCTTTATCATTAGATTTTAAGCAGTAGCGCATAAAATCCGCATTAGTTTTAATGCAGGATGCATCGGATTCTGAGACTTGGAAGGTGTATTTATATTTATCGGTTCCAGAGCATGTGGCGGTCAAATTAAAGGTTTTCGCGTAGTCTGTTAGGTTATCCCCAACGCGTTTTCCATTAAATGCAGAGCTCGGAATATTATCTAAAGAAACAGTTTCAGGCGCATCCAGTGTACAACCTGCCAAAACAGTGGTTTTTATTTGAACTATTGCATTGGCACTTTCTGCAATGGCTAAGTTAATATTGGTACCTCCGACAACGCTAGCGACTAAAATTAAGGTAAAGAATTTGTGGGTAATGAAACTCATATTAAGCCTTTTATTTAAGTTAATGTTTAAAATAGTTTCGTTATTACCAATGATTACTGGCAATTAACGTCGAATCGAATTAATGATTGCTGATCTGTATTTTGAGGTAGTGAATAGGTGGCTCGGCACTGATTTTCATCATCATGTCCCCACTTGGCGATGAGTTCGCCTGAAGGTTCTAGCCCAGACAAATAAACCTGACCATCATCATTCACAATGGATGTTTGATGCCCAATTGAAATTAAGGTACCGAAAGGCAGATTTTTGCCATTTTTTACGATGTGAATCAGCGCTCGAGCACCTTGACGAGTCACAAAATTTGCTTTGACGATAGCGCCGCGAGTGGGCACCGTTGTCAGAACGCTGTTTTCAATTTCCGTTTGTTCATCTAATTCGCTACTGTCTAATGCAACGCGATTTAAACGATATGGGGTTGCGTAAGGTTTGATGGTGTAACCGAACCAATCCGTCTTAACGCCACTGGTGTGCTCAACGGGGATATCACTGGCTCCCGGCGCCGAAATCAGAATATTGGTCTCACCAAGAGGCTGGCTAAAAATGACACCGTCAGAATGCAAGGTCACAGCACCTGAAAGACCCGTAGAGATCTTGCGGTAATCCTTGCCGTAGCTATAACCCACTTGTGTATTTCCATAGCCACCTTGATACGCTAAGTTGAGATTTCCGTCATTTCCATTACTTGAGGAATAGCCTTGAGCTACGTTCCAATTCAGGTTTTGTTGTGGCAGGAAACTTCCGCTTAGGCTAGTTTGCTGGATTAACTCTCCTTGGTTATCATGGTTAGCACTATAAGAGGCATACATCGGTGGCGCTCCTTGAGGCAACCATTTTTGCAACGGAATGGAAACCGTTAAGAAAATATTCCTATCTGTCGTTTTGACATCGTACTGATCAATATTTTTATTTAGCCCATATGAGAGCGTGTAATTGATATCGCCAATTTGGCTACTTAATCCTGATTGTATGGAAACAGAGCTGCCATTTTGTTCCCAAAAACTTTGGCGGACTCCCGTTAAATAAATAGAACCAATGCCTGTGATTTTTTGTGAGATATTGGTTTGTATTCTTTCGCGCTTATTATTGTAAAGATTAAAGTAATCAGTATTGTTGGTTTTAAGTTCCCCATCGGAGTCAACACTTTCATTCTGGGATAACCAACCGGACATTCGATTCAGTGACGTTTCTTGTAAGGTGTAATAACCCCGAGTTGAATATCGATATCCAGTTAATTGAATATTCGTACCCGTTTCAGGGAATGCGCGTGCGTAGAGAAATCGCAGTGATTGCCCTTGATAGCGGCTTCCATCGGTTAATCGGCTATTTGCATGGGTAATATCCGCTGAAAATGCCCCCCATGCTCCTAAGTTAAAGCCCGTACCGATTGCACCGGACAGGTAGTTTTGGGCATACTGAATGCCACCATAAAGTGTGGTTAATGAAGAAGCCCCCCAGATAAGGGTAGCTTCGCCAAATTGGGTTGTATCATAATGGCTGTTATCAGAGCGAAATTCACCGGCGGTTAGGCTATAGCTCATTCGACCTTCTCGTAATAGCACCGGAACAGAGGCATAGGGCACGATAAAGGATTGAATATCACCGTTAGCTTCAAGAATACTGACTTGCAAATCACCGCTTGAGTTCAAGGAATTTAAGTCAGTAATGGCAAATTCACCCGGCGCGACATTAGCTTGGTAAATTAAATAATTATTTTGACGAATCTCAAGGGTGGCATTACTGTTTGCAACACCTCGAATAATAGGCGAAAACCCTTGTTGGCTTGCTGGATACATACTTTCGTCAGTTCTTAATTGCACACCGCGAAAAGTCAGTGAATCGAAGACTGTGTTATTGGTCGTACTATCCCCTAAAACTAATCGGCTACGCCAAGGAATGATCCCGCGTTCGACATAGCTGTTTAGATATTGCCAGTGGCTTTCTTGGTTATGTTTGCTTGTATAGCGAGTCCATGTGCGGTTGTCTCGATACCGCCAACTACCTACATTGATGCCATTTCTTAGGTTTAGGTAAATGTTTTTACTGAAATCATGCTTATATTGGTTATCTGTAATCCCTAATGTATAACTGGTAAATAATGCATTAATTCCGTCATCCCATTGGTTTGTAGAAATTTCATCTTTGGCTACATTACTTAACGCTATCTGTGGAATACTGATATTTAATTTCATTTTAGGGAAATCAAATTCGGTATGCGCATTAGGAATCAGTTGGGCGATATTAATGCACTGATCACTCTCTGATTGAGTGAATGCAGGTGTTTCCGTGTTCACTCCCAGTTCAGTAAGATCTTGTTTGGTTAACAGCGGCATCAACCCCGTAGGGTCTGTTGTTGTAGATACATGTGTGTGTTGCTCTTGGCAGTGCTGTTCTTTAACAAAAGCCATGTTTCTTCTGTATTTAAGATTACCATTTAAATAAACATCAACGTCATAGGTTCCTGGCAATTGTGAACCTTGGTTTTCAAACGTGCTTAAGTCTGCAATATGCTCTGCATCAATAGAAATTAAAGAGGAGGGAAAATAGTAATCTTTCCCGTCTTGGGCATAGGTATTTGGTATGACAAAAAGGCAAATAAATAAGTATGAGGGCATCAAATGGTTATTTATGATTTTTTTGTATTTTTTGAGTGAGACGAACATAGAAAACCTTATTTCCATTTGAAATAAAACTCATTGATTTTTAATTGAAAATGGCAGGCTTTGGCGGTGTAACGCCACCAAAATCATTGATTGAACTAAATGTCAGTTTATTGATGTTAAATCCATCTGGAGAGTTAACTTGAATATCACTAAATGGCGCTATCATGACGGTTGGCAACTCTTTTTTGTCTGATTTAAGATCCGTTAATGTCATGTAATAAGGTGATGGATTGGATATTTTAATCTTTTGATTATCTACCTTGCTAAATCGAATAAGACTTATTGCTTCTTTAGGTGTGATCTTTAATCCTTTTGGGCGAACAAAAAGTTTAATGCGAGTCACTGCCGCAAGAATTAATGCATTTTTATCAGACAGTTCATTTCTATCAATAGATGGAATAGCTTTGACATTGAAATAAAATAGAGATTCTTTATCGGTAGGTAATTTTTCACCTGCATAAACTAAGCGTATGGTATTTTCATTTTTTGGTGCGCTAGTAAATAGCGGTGGCGTAGAAATAAAATCATTTATTTTATTTCCTTTTGCATCTTCAATCCATGTTTGAACTAAAAATGCTGATTTATCTGAGGTGTTCCGAATACCTGTAGTAATTTGCTTACTTTCTTGTGGATAAATAATTCGGGTGCTATCAAGTGTTATTCCACCGGCAAAACACAGTGAAGAAAAACCAAAATAGAATAGCGAAACTAGCCATTTATAAAAATGACTTGTTTTGGGTAATGAAAACATAAAAACTCCGGAAATAAATAATGCGCACCCGCTATGACACGGGTGCTAAGACAGAAATATTACTGATAAGTAATAGTGAAATCGGCAGATGCGTTAGCAGAACCCGCAGTGACTTCATCCGCTAATGCGATGTACTGTGCTTGGAAACGTAATGTGCTATCACCTTCATTCAGCTTAACCACATCCGTCGCTTTTAAACCATCAACATTCACTAATTTACTGTTTTGTAAAATTTGGATACCTACGCCAGTCGCTGTTATTTGCCCACCTTGAGAAGCGACAGGAGCAAGAATTTTTTCTTCGTCAGGAACAGTAATACCAGTGAAAGTCAGAGACGCATTTTTGAATGTTTCGGTTGCACAACCCGTTAATTTAATATCAAAACCAACAGGAGAAGAGACTGAAGATTTACCGGTGAAGGCATCTTGACGGTATTGACCTAAATTAACGGTTTGTGAGGCATCGTCATTATCAATAACACAAGGGGTATTCACAATGGCACCTGCAAAATTCACAATGCCACCACCTACAGTAACTGGAGTTAATGTAGGCGTAGGCTCTTCTGGCTGAGTTTCTGCGAATGCAGTGTGAGATAAAGCTAAAGAAATAGGTAATGCGATAGCGATTAACTTGAGTTTCATTATATAACTTTCCATTATAAAAATTTTAAAAGGATTTAATTACTTGCTTGGTACTTGCATTTAAAATGACGCATGCACTCCGAAAAATACATTTATATATTTTTGAGATTGCCTACATTAATTACACCGTCAGTTTCTAACTCTTCAATAAGTAAATCGAAAAGTCTATTTTGCTCTGGTTTTATTATTTTGTGACTGAACTCATCAAAAGGGACATTCAGAGCATTCAGCAGTATTAAAATATTTTGAATGCTTAAAGTGGATACCCCTCTTTCATATCTTGATACTTGTTGCTGACTTACTGATATTAAAGATGCTAATTCCTTTTCAGATAATCCTTTGCTTACTCTTGCATTCCTAATAAAGTTTCCTATTTTTTTGTTTAGTTTCATTATATTTATGGTTAGTGGTTACTTAGATTTGTTAAATAAGATTTATATAATTAGATGATTTCAAAGCGAGGCGAATTGTAGATAGGTTAAATAATGATGTAAATACTCAAAATATGATGAAATATAATGTTACATTCTATTGAAATAAAACATTGATAATATCGCCTTTAAAATGACTCTTTTTTTGGGTATATTTGGTGGTGAAATAAAAGAATGATTGAGTAATGACATAGATTAATAAATGAAATCTATTTAATGATCGATAGATGAAATAAAATGATACAATATAAAATATTTTCTTTCACTTCATGCTTTTTGTTACTCATTATGGGTGTTTTTTGAGGTGAAAAAATTAAAGGGAATGACGTTATTATAAAAAAATTAATTTGTTAAATACTAATAGATACAATTCATTAGATATGAATTTTCAATTGTAAGTGAATATTTATAGATATCTTAATGAAAATAAAATCCTCACTAATTACATAATACAGAGTGAGGATTTTTCTGGTAAATAATACTTAACAATGAACATGATGCATTAATTGTTGTTGAGCTTTAGCTATTCCCGCGTCATACCCTTCGGGTTTCATATCCAAACCCTCAGCATAGATAAACTGAACATCTGTAATGCCCATTAAACCTAAAACGGATTTCAAATAAGGTGTAATTGCATCGGTTTCTTGCCCATAGTGAATGCCTCCCCGAGCACTAAATACCAGTGCTTTAACATTTTCCACTAAGCCCAGCGGGTAGGTTGCTGTATAGCGGAATGTTTCTCTTGCTCTGACGACTAAATCAAACCAATTTTTTAATTCAGTCGGTACGTTGAGGTTATACATTGGTGCACCGAGGATCAGTAAATCACTCTCTTTTAATTCCGCAATTAACTGGTCTGAAAGTTCGGCCGTATTTTTTAAATCATGATTGTTAATCTCTGCACCTCTTAGCGCAGCAAAACGCGCCTGATTCAGTACTGGTAAGGGTTTTTCTGCCACATCATGCTCGATAATACAATCTTGATATCCTTGGGCTTTACGTTCATCCAGATACTGTTGAATTAAGGTATTTGTTTGAGATGCTGCACCATTAATACTGGATTTTATAACTAAGATTTTCATGGGGTTCTTCCTTATCAATTTAAGATGTAGCAAGTATATCTGGCTTGATAAGTGGACAATGAGTGATATTCTTTCCTTATATTGTTTCCATTTGAGCACCAATATGAACAAATTAGATTTGAACTGTTTACCTATCTTCATTGCTGTGGTTGAAGCCGGAAATTTTTCAGCGGCAGCAGAGCGCCTACATTTAACGCGATCAGCCGTTAGTAAAAGTATTTCACGATTAGAAGGCAGTTTAGGTATTGCACTGTTTCAGCGAACGACTCGTCAACAAACCTTAACCAATGATGGCATGGTGTTGTATGAGTATGCGAGCAAGGCTTTGAATGCACTTCAAGAAGCCTCAAACTATTTAGAAAGCGGTAAGCGTAATGTTGAGGGGAAAGTGTGTATTACTGCACCTCGATTATTGGGTAATTTATATGTTGTTCCGTTGCTGGTTGAACTGATGAAGTTATATCCAAAACTCGAAATTGAAACGGTATTGAATGACCGTAACGTGGATTTACAGCAAGAGGGTGTTCATGTTGCAGTTCGAGTGGGTAAACTCGCCGATTCAAACCAGTTGATTGCCCATGAAATTGGTTACCATAAAATGATTTTTTGTGCGTCGCCGAGCTATTTAGCGGAACATGGTATTCCCCAGCAACTTTCTGAATTAGATAAGCACCAGCTGATCGCGTATACACAGGCTGGAAAAATTTTGCCGTGGCATGTTTTTGATCAGAACCAGCAAGCGCATCGTTATTTACCTATAAGCAAATTAGTGATGGATGATATGCAAACCATTATGTTTGCAGCATTAAATGGTGCTGGGATTGCGTATTTACCTCAATGGTTAGTCAAAGAAAATATCAAGACAGGTCATCTAATTGAGATTTTATCCATATATCAAAGTGCTCGTTATCCTATCTCAGTCGTATGGGTAGCAACCTCTTTTTTACCGTTAAAAACGAGGGTGGTTATTGATGCGATTCGTGAAAAATTACCCCTGAATTTGACATCAGAATAGACGATTATAAACAGTGAGTCTTCTCACAGAGTGAGGGTTTTTATTGAACATGTCTTGCATGTGGTGAAATTTTAATTCTATATTCGTTATAAGTTATGAAATTTAATTTCTTAAAAAATCATAACGATTTCGTTATAAAAACACCATTGATGTTATTCGCACATTATAAAACCGATAAAGTGAGGCAAGGCATGAAATTAACGACCCTATTTGCAGCAACAACTCTGTTAGTGACCGCCAGTGTGGCAGCGAAAGAGTATCCCATCCATCATACTGCACAGATTAAATCCCTAGATGATGCCCAAAAAGCCGCAGTCTGGGAGCAAGCTGAAGTGCTCACTGATTTTGTCTACCCGTGGGAAAATGAGGCACCACCTAAAACCGATTTTCGTGCATTGTGGAGCGACAATGCGCTGTATTTCCGTTTTATCGCGGACGATAAAGATATTCAGCTAGGTCAAAATACTGATAAAGATCAGGCGGTATTAGATTCTGATCGTGTGGAATTATTCTTTGCGACGAGCCCTGAATTAAAACCTTACTACACCGCAGAAATGGACCCATCAGGGCGTACCTTTGATGCGAAAGCGAATTTTTATCGTGAAGTCGATCCTAGCTGGAATTGGCAAACTTTAAAAACGGTTGGGCAAATCACGCCAGAGGGGTATGTGCTAACGGGAAAAATTGACCTTGATGAATTGACGCAACTGAATCTTTGGCAAGACAGCGATAAGAAAACCTTGATGTGTGCCATTTTACGCGGAGAATTTAGTGCCGGTGAGCCGAAACAAGTACGTAAATGGATCAGCTGGATCAAACCAGACTCTGTGAAACCTGATTTCCATATTCCTTCAGCCTTCGGGAGCTGTAAACTCGTCAAATAGCCTTCATCCGGTGGTAGCCTTAAGCGGTTTATAAAGTTGCCACCGGTTTTTCAATTTCTTTTATACCATTGTTGTGAGTTCAATCACGTAAATCATCCTAAGTGAATAACTTGTTATGATTAGAATTGAAATTAATATTCATAAACAGTATTTTTCTATGAAATATAGTTTCAATTGAGGTGATGTGATGTCAGTAACCGAAAATACGCTTAGCGATTGTTTGAACAATGAACTTAATCAGGACACATTGCAGTTTTCTCGTTTAGATACCTTATCCATGCTCACCGTGATCAATCAGGCGGATAGCACCGTCGCGACAGCATTACATTCCGTGTTACCTGAATTGGCGAATGTGGTTGATGTGATTGCTGAACGTTTAAAACAAGGTGGGCGGATCTTTTATGTCGGAGCTGGCACCAGCGGGCGATTAGCGGTATTGGATAGCGCGGAGTGCCCTCCAACATTTGGTACCTCGCCTGAGATGGTGCAATCAATCATTGCGGGTGGGCATTCCGCGATGTTAAAAGCAGTTGAAAATATTGAAGATTCAACGGAAGCATCTGTACAGGAATTGCAAGAACGCGGTGCTACGGAAAAAGATGTGATTATCGGTATTGCAGCAAGTGGGCGGACTCCATTTACCTTAGCCGCGATTGAATATGGTAATCAAATTGGCGCATTGACGGTGGGGATCACGACACGTGGACACGGCTTATTGAGTGATTTAGCGCAATATGCCATTGCACCGGATGTCGGTGCTGAGGTGCTTTCTGGCTCTACGCGAATGAAAAGTGGTACGGCACAAAAAATGATTTTAGGCATGTTAAGCACTTGCGTTATGGGGCGCTTAGGGCGAATTCATACCAACTTAATGGTCGATGTAATGGCGAGTAATATCAAACTATTGCGTCGGGCTGAACGAATTGTTGGGGAAGTTTGCGGGATTGATGTAGATACGGCGGCAAGGTTATTAAAGCAGGTGGATTATCACCCACGCCGCGCCATTTTAATGTATGAATTGAATATTACTGCACAGCAAGCGACAGAGATTGTTCAGCGCAACCCGAACACCAGTTTGGATTCGATGCTAAACAGTCATAGCGAATAGCATAAACATAAACAGAGTCATGACTCAGTCAACACCGGGGAAATACTATGGCTAATAAGATAGAACATCTGGAAGTGCTCGCCAGAGAAATAGAAAAATACGCGGGCGGGTTTGAAAACGTGGGTACGTTAACACATTGTATGACGCGTATCCGTTTGGTTTTAAAAGATAACAGTAAATTTGATGCCGGTGCCCTCAAGCAAGTGGAAGGGGTGAAAGGCGTTGTGTTTAATGGTGAGCAGCAACAAGTGATTGTTGGTATGGGAACCGCTGCAAAAGTTTTCTCCGTCATGAATAAACGCATGCAAAATAGTGGCGTAGCGAGCGAGGAAAGCAGCGCTTTGACACCAGAGAAAAAATCTTTCTCCATTCGTCGTATGCTTAATACGCTAGCTGCCATTTTCGTACCCACTATTCCTGCATTGATTGGTTGCGGTTTGATTATGGGGCTGATTAACATTGTACGCTTAGTTGCTCCCGGTGTTGTGGAGCAGTTCCCTGAACTATTTAAGTTATTAAAGTTGATTGGTAGCGCAGTATTTACGTATTTATCCATCATGATTGGGGTAAATACAGCAAAAGAGCTAGGTGCATCGACATCGATTGGTGCTGTCATGGCGGGGCTTTTAGCCATGCCAGGCTTAGCGGATATCACTTTATTTGGTGAAAAGCTGCAACCTAACAGTGGTGGGATTTTTGCGGTACTGATGGTGGTGGTCTTCTCATCTAAATTTGAAGTGTGGTTTAGAAGTATCATCAAAGAGAGCCTTGATTTGATTGTGACGCCATTCGTGACTATTTTAGTCTCTGCGATGGTGGCATTGATTGTTTTTCAACCGGCGGGACATTACCTTAACCAAGTCCTAGCTCAAGGGGTTTCTGTTGCATTGCTCAATAGCGGTGGCGGGGCTGTGGCAACTGGCGGTATCTTAGGCGGAAGCTTCCTGTTCTTATTATTAACCGGTCTACACCAAGGCTTGATCCCAATCCATGCGGAAATTTTGCAAACATTTGGCTTGAATTACTTATTCCCAATCTTAGCGATGGGCGGTATGGGGCAAGTTGGCTCGTGTTTCTGGGTATTATTAAAAACCAAAAATCAGCGCTTAAAGAAAACCTTAGTGGGGGCTCTACCTGTCGGGATCTTTGGTGTCGGTGAACCATTATTATTTGGTGTTTCATTACCATTGGGCAAACCGTTTATTGCTGGGTGCATCGGGGGGGCTGCGGGCGGTGCACTGATGGCATTCTTCCATGTCGGAATTATCATCCCATTTGGGACTGCTGGATTGTCGTTAATTCCGCTGGTGGGTGATGGGCAAATTCTCGATTTTCTGATTGCTGTTGCAGGCGCATGGATTGTCGGTTTCATTGCCAGTATGATAATAGGCTTCAACGATCCAGAAAAATAATAAGAAGGTATAGCCATGTCAGCATTGACTGTAAAATTGGAAAGCTTATTGACGAGAGGCAAAGGCACGGAACAGCGCATTGCGCAGTTTTTGCTGGAGTATCGCGACAGCCTTGTTGCGATGAATGCCGCAGAATTGGCTCAAGCAGCTGGTGTCAGTAGTGCATCCGTCATTCGTTTTGCAAGGCAAATGGGCTACCGTGGCTATCCTGAATTTAAAGTCGATTATTTATCGGATGAGAAGCAGCACAAAGCAGAAAGTTTATATGGCAATCTGAGTCGTAATGACGATACGGCTCAGATCATTGCCAAATCAGGGCAGCTGTTTATTAGTGCCATTGAAAAATCGTTAGAACTGTTAGAACCCGCTGCGGTTGATGCTGTTGCTCAAAAACTGGTTGAAGCGAAACGCATCGTGCTGTTTGGTATTGGTTCATCAGCGATTGTGGCGAATGATATTTTCCATAAATTTATCCGCGTCAATAAATCGGCTTTATTTAGTCCAGATTTGCATGTGCAACTGAGCTACTCGGCGAATTTAGGTGATGGAGATTTAGCTATTGCGGTGACCGCTAGGGGTAATACACCTGAAGTGAACCGTATGCTGAAATCCGCTCACGATAATGGCTGTACCACTATCGCCTTAACCCGTTTTGGGCAAGATGATGCGGCGCGCCTCGCGGATTTAATACTCCCTTATTACTATGATGAACAACATTCTCAGTTGGGGGTAATCACCCCTCAAGTGTTGCAGATGGTGATATTCGACACACTATTCTTCAAATACTTAACCCTTGCTAATGAAGATGCGGACATCGCATTGCAAAAAGGTCGACAAGCCGTTACATCGGCAGGATAAACCACCATGATTGTCACAGAGTTAGCTATCGGCGCACTGATCGGCTTGATTATAAGTACGACGGGTGTGGGCGGTGGTGTCATTGTTTTACCCATATTGACATATTTTTTTGGATTGAATGCCCTAGCGGCAGTAGCAACGGCGAATTTTCTCTCCATGTTGATGAAAGTGTCTTCGTCATACATGCATTTTCGATTAGGGAATATTCCCCTAAAAGGCGCGTTGATAGTCTTAGCGATTATGTTGCCAAGTACATTTTTATCCAGCCTGCTGGTGACGTGGTTAGGCAGCATTCCCGCGTATGAAAAACAGGTGGAATGGGGGATTAATGCGCTGGTGGCTGCGGCAATTATTTTTTCATTGTACTTATTTATTCAGCGGATGTTTTTTGCCAATTCACTCAAGAAAGTTGTCATGAAAGAAAACCAGCTGAAAGCGATGGCGATTCCGGCGGTGTTAGCTGGGGTTGTATTGGGTGCGACAGGGGTAGGCGGTGGGGTGGTCGTTTTACCCATGTTATTGCGCTATATGGATTTAAATATCAAACAAGCCATTGGTACATCGATTGTTGTCACGACAGTATTATCGGGATCTTCAGCTTTGGCTTATGCGCAAGATGGTTACACGGATTTAAAACTGGCATTAATTCTCTGTGCGGGCGCGTTATTGGTCATGCCATTGGCAAAATATTTGCTGGTGAAATTATCTGAACGGACATTCCAATACCTCACTTTATTGCTGATCTTATGCAGCGCCGTAATGATGACTTGGAAAGTGATTATGCCGTAAAAATGAAATAATGCTTTTCCTTACTCGCCTACTTTCTTTCATTAGCCTGAAATTGATAGTTTAAATATAATTACATTTAAACTATCAATGTTAATACTTATTTAATTTTCATCTAAAAATGAAATTCAATTTTTGAAAATAATAAATATAATTGAATTTTTGCTTTTTAATTTTAAAAAAATAT